>JAAZFB010000116.1 GCA_012511915.1 Clostridiaceae bacterium | reverse complement strand
GATGTTCGCCTGCCGTCAAAAAAATACCTTCAAAGGGGTCAGACCCGTCGTCCCCGTCGTCAAAATTAATGTCGCCTTCCACCGTGCCGCTTATGTAGGTGTACTCACTGTCATCGAGAAATTCAATCGCATAGCCGTGTGAGCATTCATTGCGTACGGTTCCGCCGTCAATAACGAATGTGACATAATTATTGATAAAAATCAATCTACTATCGTTATTTTCACCTACTGTCATTTCAATCAGTCCGCCGCTCATCAAAAAAGTGCCGTCCCCATAAAGCTCAAGCCAGTAATTATTACTGCTTTCGCCGGTCACAGATGCTTGCCAGTCCACCGTTATGCCATCGGGAATATATAAATTAAGATAATAATCCCAAAGCGCAGTGTCTTCTGCACTGACATTTCCCGTAACGGTGACGGTATCCACATCATCGTAGACGGCGGTGAAGCCGTGGTATTCAAGTTCCGCAATTAAATCCTCAACGTCTGTGCCTGTAGCGGATACCGTGACTGCCATGGGCTGAATCAGTGTCAGCATTACTGCCACCGTAAGAAGCAGTGCAAGTATATGCCTTTTTTTGCTTGTTTTAATCATAAATCTTGCCTCCTTTTTTATTTGGTACTGTCAAATATTTAATATGGGTATGCACTTGACGAACCCATGCACAATATATTGATTATTTGGTAACAATATTATTATAGGTAGTCGATTCAACTTGAACGGCATTTTGCCACAGCCTATAAAAGAGCATACCCCTACTTTTTAATTTTCTGCGATTAATTCTAAAAGTGTATTCGTCCAAATAATATGCAAAGTGGGCTTTAGAACATGAGCCTTGCAACGTGCCAAGTAACCATCGTTTCAGTAACGATATGGTGGTGTGCACATGGGGCAAAAGTGTTTGGTCGTCTTTTTGTATTTTGCTTTCCTGTGCATGTCCTTTTTCTGATAAACCATTATACGCACTCCACCCATCGGTTATAATAGTGCTTCCTTTTTCTATGGTCTGCTCCACAAAATAATGCAAGCTTTTCGCAGAAGCATCATCAATCACCGACATTCTAATTCTACCGATTTTGTTATCGTTAATCTCCACCGCAACCACGACTAAATCCTTGTTTTCTGCACCTCTACCACGTTTTCCGCCTTGATTGGCGGCACCGATATACGCTTCATCAACTTCTATAATGCCCTGTAATTTATCTCTTCCGTGTCAAATCATTGCACGTCTTAATTTGTGCAACCAAGTCCACGCCGTGCGATAACTACCGAGTATTAAAATCTGTTGCAGACTAAGTGCACTGGCTCCGTTTTTTTGTGCCGTAAAATACCATATGGCACGAAACCACAAAGTAAGTGGCTTATGTGTGTCTTGAAATATTGTCCCGGAAATTACTGAAGTTTGATAACCACAGCTATGACATTTATATTTCGCCTCGCTTATCTGCCACGCCTTATCACACTGACAACGAGGACATCTGATACTAATTCGCGTTAGAAAAATTTTATTAATTGCGAATTAGTAAATACTATTTTCCTTGTAATACTATTCCCATTTTAAAATGTTGACACATTTGTGTCAACAACGCCGTTGGCGTAAGGAAAATAGTATTGAATTGTTCCTAAATTAAATCAATAATTTAATTTAGGAACAGTATAACGGCCGCTGATTGCAGCCCTATTGACAAAAAAGTTTGTCAATATTTTAAATGAGGAATAGTATGAATCTATCTTTCCAGCGCAACTTAAACAAATATTCTTGACACTGTTTCGCATTACTAATACTAAATTCAACCAAATATAGTGTTATATTTGCGAGATGATTTTTTGCTGAGCAAGGCATGGGTTCTTTTGAATGCTTTTTGCATTCAAAACGGTTCCATAACGATGCTCAGTGTAAAATAAGCCGAAAAGATTGCGCTATATTTGATTGAATTTAGTATAAATTCTTTTTCAAACTCTGTTAAGTTCATAGGATAATCTTTCATGCCTAAATTCTACCATATTGTGTATGCGTTCGTCAAGTGAATACCCAAATCTTTCAATATAAAATACCCAAATCTTTCAATATAAAATTTTTGAGGATGAACAGGATAAATTAAATCTATTGAAACACTAAAAACATATAAGGCAATAAGTGAATACAAAATATTCGCTTAATGCCTTATGTCTAATCATATTCATTTGTTGTTAAAGGTGGGAAAAGAAGATCTTGACGTTATATTAAAGAGGATTGCTGGTAGTTATGTGTACTGGTATAATTGGAAGTATTACCCCGCTATTTTAAAGACCCTTGCTTCGCAGGTAAAAGGCGGGATTATTGCCGTGTGCGGAACAAATGGCAAAACAACCACCAATAACATTTTAAATTCCTTGCTGTTATATCCCTACGAGTATGAGTTCCGCAAGTTCTTTCATTACGGCGGGAAGCGTCAACTTTTTGTTCTGCAACGTTTCTTCAACCCTGTACATGCATTCGAGCTCTTTTGCTCTTTCATATAACTGTGCATTGTAGTCCTTCATATATCCTCCATCATCGTTCGTGCTGCATAACCTGCCCAAAAGTTTTGGATATAAAAGGAGATGTCGTAATGACATCTCCTTCGCTTTTTATTGCTTATGCCCAACCGCGCAGCTTAACAGCTTCGGCCACCCGGTTTATAGCGATTGTATAAGCAGCGTCACGCATATAAAGGTTCTTTTCTATAGCAAGCTTGTATACCGCGCTAAACGCCTTGGTCATGCAGTATTCCAGTTTCTCAAAGACCTCGGCAATATCCCAAAAGTAGTTCATACTGCACTGTACCTGCTCAAAATAGCTACAGGTTACACCGCCAGCGTTGCAAAGGAAGTCGGGCAGAAGAGTGATTCCACGTTCGCGGATGAGCGCATCGCAGTCGGGCGTGGTGGGCCCGTTTGCTGCCTCGCAGATAATTCTGACTTTTTTAGATATATCAGGGAATACCGCAGGAGTAATCTGGTTTTCCAGAGCCGCAGGAATTAGGATATCCACGTCCTGTTTAATCCATTCTTCTCCCGGAAGAACCTCGTATCCCAGCGCAATAGCTTTTTCCTTGTCAATTCCACCAAAGGAATCCTTGATTTCGGCGAGCTGTTCAATGTCGCAACCGTTTTTCTTTTTATAGGTGTATGCCTTGGCTTCCGCCTGATTCCAACAGGATACCGCAATTACTTTACCGCCCAACTCCGAATACATGCGAGCGGCGTACTCGGCCACATTTCCGAAGCCCTGTATACTGGCCGTTGTAGATTCAATCGGAATACTCATTTCACGCAGCAGGTTTTTAAGTACATAGATAACGCCGTAGCCGGTAGCCTCTTTACGTCCCAGCGATCCACCCATGCCCACTGGCTTTCCTGTAATCATGCTGGGATACCGGCCGTTGGAGATTGTTTCATATTCATCAAGCATCCAAAGCATATGCTGACCGTTTGTCATGACGTCCGGTGCGGCCACATCCTGGGTGGGACCAATCTGTGTAAAAAGCCGGCGGACATATCCGCGGCACAGCCTTTCCTGCTCGCCCGCCGAGAGGTTGTGGGGATCGCAGATTACGCCGCCCTTTCCACCGCCGAGAGGGATATCCACTACCGCGCATTTCCATGTCATCCACATGGAAAGAGCGCGTACCGTATCGGCCGTTTCATGGGGATGAAAGCGTATTCCGCCCTTTGCGGGTCCTCTGGCATCATTATGTCTGATGCGAAAAGCCTTGAATACCTTGGTTGACCCATCGTCCATTTTTACGGGGATAGTAAAATGTATTTCTTGAATTGGCTGGCGCAGCAGCTCACGAGTGCCGCTGTCTAACTCAAGAAGATCCGCAACTTTATCAAATTGCTCCTGAGCGCTTTCAAATGGATTGTAGACCGTTTTTGACATTGTTAGCCTCCTATTGATTTTTCATAAAATGAGAGCCACCAAATATTTGTGGCTATGAACTTTAGTATTAGAATATCACTGTTTTATAAATAGAGCAAATATTTTTTTGCCTCGCTTGAAACTTGCACACAATTTTTTCAAAAATGCCTGTGTGAAAGCCCCATACCAGAGCCTTTTTTGTGTTATTTATCAAAAGACAAGAGCATCGTGAGGATTGTTATACTTATCCTTTGCAATGGGGTTTTCTCCCTTTAAGATTAACTGTCCGCCGTTTTCCAGATATCTGCCGACACCGTATAATCATAAAGATCGTCATGGTACGAGTGTTCTTATAGGAACATTCAAAAAATGCAGTAAACAAGCATGTTTAATGGCAGTCAGTAAACAGTATTTACGAAAAAAACACTATAAATAATTTCATATTTTATAGTAACACTTTATAAACCGTTTGTAAAGAAAATCTTTACAGGCGGTTTTTTTGTGCTGTTTTGATTGCGGATTAGAAAGCAAAGTGGCACGAAAATAATTCGTACAGTCAAGTGGGACATGTTAAATTTGCAATGTAAATATAACACGAGCGTTGACAGTGCGAATCAAGCTCCGCCCGTGGCGGATTGCCATGCAGTTTACAGCATGGCAAAAGGGCGGCGTTAGCCGTCCTTCAACACAGGCTTGTCGCTTTTGCGATAGCAAATGCGGCTTGCCTGTGGGAGGGCTGATTGCGTTTTCTTACGCAAACGCAGGCTGCCCGAAAGGGGTGCAGGGTACTCCCTGCCACACGACCTTGCTTGCAAGGTCTAGTGTGTTATACCTCCCCGCCGAGCGACCTGCGAAGTGCTACCCGCCTCTTTGGAGCGGGTGGCGGTTCGCGGGGCGGGAAAAGCGTCCGTGTCGGTGACTGCCGGAAGGCAGCCGCCGACACGGGCGCTTTTCATTTCGGTGGGGCAGGTATATGGAGCGCACCTTCGGTCAGCAGTCACTAACGATTAACATGCGGAGGTAATAATATGCCGTACGGAATACTTCGTTTTGCTAAGATGAAAGGCGGAGCAGCGAAATCACTGGAAGCCCATCACGAGCGAAAAAAGGAACAATACGCAAGCAATCCTGACATAGATATGGATTTGAGCAATCAGAATTATCACATTATAACTCCGCAGAAATCATATTACTATGAAATACAAAGCAGGATTGAAAAAGCAAACTGCAAAGTCAGAAAGGACAGCATAAAATTTGTGGATACAATTATAACCGCGAGCCCTGAGTTTTTTATAAGCCGTTCGCCGGAGGAAGCGAGAGCGTACTTCAAGCATGCGGTAGATTTTTTGGCGGAGGAAGTCGGCAATGAAAACATAATTTCAGCTATCATCCATATGGATGAGAGAACGCCGCATATGCACCTTTGTTTCGTTCCGCTGACAAAGGACAAAAGGCTTTCCGCAAAAGAAATTATCGGGAATAGGACAAAGCTGGTCGAATGGCAGGATAAGTTTCACGAATGTATGTCGGCGGTTTATCCTGAATTGCAACGTGGCGAGCCTGCCATCCAAACAAAACGCAAGCATATTTCAGTGAGGTTGTTCAAACAGGCAACAAAGCTCACCGTACAAATGGAGCAAATAAGAACTATAATGGACGATATGAACGCTTTTAACCTTACTAAAAAGCGTGAGGCTCTTATGAAGGAGCTTGCGAAATGGATACCGCAGGTCAGCTCCTTTGATAAGCAGATAAAGCAGGTGGAAAAAGGTAACGAGGATTTGAAGGATACTATTAGCAGATTGAAAGAGGATAAGAAATATTTGGAGGACAAGTCATATTCACAGCAGCAGGAAAGGTATGAAACCGAATCTGCTTATCAAAATCTGGTTGAGGAATACAATGAAATAGTTGATTTTATCAACTCAATTCCTGAGGATTTGCGGCAGGAATTATTCGAGCAACACCAAGAGTTAAAGCAGATGAATGAAGATTTAGGATGGGAGTTGGAAATGGAATAAAAGTTTATATTAACTTCTTACCGAACGGCGAAAGGAGTGAATGAGGCATGAAAACTTACGGATATATTCGGGTATCCAGCATAGACCAGCACGAGGACAGACAACTGCTCGCTATGAACGAGTTGAAAATACCTCCCTCGCAGATATTTATGGATAAGCAGTCCGGCAAGGATTTTGACCGTCCCTCATATAAAGCGCTTGTGAAAAAGCTGAAATCCGGCGACCTTTTGTATATAAAAAGCATTGACCGATCGGGACGCAATTATTAGGAAATCCAAAATCAATGGCGTGTGCTGACTAAGGAAAAGGGCATTGACATAGCGGTAATTGATATGCCCTTGTTGGACACTCGCAACGGCAAAGACCTTATGGGGACGTTTATTGCCGACCTTGTACTGCAAATATTGTCCTTTGTGGCACAGAGCGAGCGGGAAAATATACGCAAAAGGCAAGCAGAGGGAATTGCCGCAGCAAAGGCAAAAGGTGTATGTTTCGGGCGGCCTGCCAAAGCCGCACCGGACAACTTTGATAAGCTTTTAAAGCAATGGGAAAAGAATCACATAAGCGTGCATGAAGTACTCAGGCAATGCAAAATGAGCGAAGCGCCCTTTTACCGCAGGCTTAGGGAATATCGTCTACTCCATAATAAAAAACTATAAACGGCTATCAAAAGGTGTACTTTTTGATAGTCGTTATTATTTACACATTTTATCATAATATGTCGATAAAATCAAGCTTTTTTACCAAAATAATGTATTATTTTGAATAATCTTTATATCAAGAAGAAAAATGGGACTACTGTCAAAAAGTACACCTTTTGACAATAGTCCCATACGAAACAATAATGCATCTGGGACTTTTAATATAAATTGTATATAATTTACTGTATAATATATACAATTTTAGTAAATTATGGTATAATGTAAGAAAAATATAAAATTATAAATACTATAAAGGGGGAACTTGAGAAAATGAAAAACAAGAAAAATAAGAGCAATAAATTTGAAAAATTTATGACTATCCTCATTGGTGCAATTGTGATTGGTTTATTTACGGTGGGATACGCTATGACGTTATATGACGCTGTTATAGCTCCTATTTTGGTTGATGATTCTGATACTGTTACTAATCCAGATAAAAATGATATTAAAAAGCCGCCAGCTAATACTGCGAAAACAAAAAACCTTCCAGCTAATACTGTGGTATCAGAAACTAATACGGATAATACCGAAAAAGGAGTAGTAGAAAAAAAATCAGTTAATGCCGATGAAGCAGAAGCAGAAGAACCATCTATAAACATTGGAAGTATAAACGCTGAGCATAGAAATGATCCTAATTATGTTACATATAATATTAACTTTACATATGCATATTATACCGACATAGTTGACGGCAAAGAAGTCAAGAAACCAATTCCCAATATGACAGGTGGTACAATTTCCATACCAAAAGCGTCAGTCGAGGAGGATACTGACAGTGACATTAAAGATGCGGAAACCGAACCTGATAACCAATCACACGGAGGTTCTTGGGGCGGCGGATTGCCGTGGAGTGACGATGGCAGGTACGATAACCGCCCTAACCCCGAAGATTATTCACATATCATCATAGGCCCGGAGGATTAATACCTTTTCCAATCCATACAAAAGAGAGAGAGGCGTTTCAGTGTGAAAAAATATATCAGTATCCTGTTAATTGCGGCAATGCTTTTTACCGCGTCAAATTTGACGGCGTTTGCCGCCGAACCGTACACACATCATTATGATGACGAAGAACCCTACAACGAGGACGATTATATCATCTATGAACAACACGAACCACAGGACATCATACCTGTCAGCGAACGGTTTCCTGCCGAACCCGCCAAAATTTTCTGCTATGACGAAATAGACAACGCCGATTACGGTGAGGAAGGCAAGCCTGCTGGTATACGGCTCATGTCCGCACCGTCCTCATACACTTCCGTTGCCGCTTCCGCAACCAATATTGTCACCGAACCCACCTACAGCATGTCTGACGGCTTCGGGGAATATATCTCACCGTACAGCGGCGAAATGAGCCTTAAATTTGATGATATCAGCTTATCGGGCTTAAACGGACTTGACTTTAATGTAGGCCGCACCTATCAGACCAACCAAGCCATTTTAGGGGATAAATATATCGACCCCGAAACGATGATAGAACATTTTGACTACTCAACCTATCTGCAAAACCGCTACGCTTTGGGGACGGGATGGGGCTTCGCGTTCCCGTCCGTGGAGGTGTACGGCGATCCTGACGATGACCCAGATTTATACTATCACACAGGTAATGGCAATGTCTATCACGTGAATTTTGATTCGACAGACAGCAATCTTGAAGGCTATTACGCCGAGAATATGGTATTCAAAAATGACTATGACGGTTCATCCTATGAGGAAGGCTCGGCGATTGTCAGGTATTATGTCAGGGGCATAGACGGAACAAACCAGTACTTTGCCAAAGACGGGCGGCTGATTGCCATAGTTGACCGCTTCGGCAATGAATTAAGCTTTAATTATGTCGTGCGGCCTGTGTCAAACATCATACCCAACGGGCTGTTCTCCTATGAGGAAGATATAGGGCTGTGGACAATGAGCGGCCCGAAAATAGGGTATGACAACGGTATTCTGAAATTCAGTTCCACGGTCAGCAATACGTCGGACGCAACCTCGGCATATATTGAGGTTGAACCGAATACCGACTATATTTTAACGGCATGGGTAAACTTCGGCACGGGGTTGTCGGATAAATACAGCGGCACGGTAAAAATTGAAGAGTATGAGTATAACTCAAGCAAAATAGTGTCCGGCTTCAACACGGTATATACCTCAAACGTGAGCGACCCGGTCAGCGGGTGGCAGAAAATACAGGTTTCCTTTGAAACGGATGCAGAGGACAGGTATATCCGGCTAAAGCTTATAAACCAAAACGCAAAGGGCGCAATGGCGTTTGACAACGTTTGCATGGATAAGGCGCGCCGCCTCATTTCACGCGTCAGCGACGGTGCGGGAAGGCGGGCGGACTTTAACTACGGGAAATACCTGTATGATAAGGACGCGGGGAATTACGAGAATATGACCGTAACGATAACGGCGGGAAGCACCGCTTCAAGAACGCTGACCTACAGCCGCTACCGCTTTCCCTGTCAGAGGACACAAGCCACACCTTCCGGCGATTATCAGGATGACGCCTATTTTTGGGCGTTGTCGGATTATTACGAAAACGGCGTACTGCGGCAATCCTTTGAATACGGGACAAGCGGCGTAGCGTCCCATGAACATTTTTCATTTACACACACCGCGCCGCAGTCCGGCGACAGCTACACTTCCTACCGCCCCCTTATCACCTCCCTTATGATGAACAATACCAAAACGGTATATAATTACGAGAAAACCACAAAATGGCTTGGTTATGCGGGGTATTATGAAACCAACAGGGTAAAAGGAAGAAAGCTCAATTACAAGGTAAACGGCGTATGGAACAGCACGGCGTACAACACCGTGTCGTTGAATTTCAACGGCAACAATGAAACGGCATACCCGGAGGATTACGACGAATACTGGGAATTTGACACCGAGGTGACGGACGGGAGTGGCCTGACTACGCAATATTTTTACGAAGGCAACAAACTGCAATCAAAGGTTGCGGAGGACAGCAGCACTGGCGAAACGGTAACGGAGGCATATGAGTATGACCTGTTCCTGCTTGATTTCCCCACTGAAATTCATACCACGGTCGAAAAGACGGGCTATCCCGATAAGGAATTCTATCGCCAGTTTGAATATACCTCTTGGGGTGGGATAAGTTCTGAAACACAGCCCATGACCCCGGCTGAAAAAGATAACGGTACACAGTCAAGCCGCTTAACCACAAGCTACATCTATTATTCAGGTACGGGTGGCTATGTGGTAACGGACAAGCCGCAAACAAAAACGTGGTATCCCGATTTTGATAAAGCCGCCGTCAGTGAGGTAAATACCTTTGACAGCATGGGACGCGTTACAGAATTCACCAGTTCAAAAGGCGAGGTGACGGAATACGGCTATGACGACGAGTGGGTAGCTTTTGCGTGGCTCCCTTTCACCGTTACCGTCAGGGATGTTAACAACTCCCACAAGACGCTTGATTTTCAGTATTATGCCGAGTATGAGTGGGACAAAGGGATTTATCCCTCGTACATCTATGAATACGACGGCGAGGGAAACGAAAGGTACAAAGCCTGTTTCTACAATTACCTTTATGACACACTGACAAGCACCCGGGACGAGGGCGGCAACAGAATACGGTACTATTATGACGATTTGAGACGTGTCAGGTATATTACTTATCCCGCCATGCAGGGTACGGATGGCGATTTGTATGTCAGGGAAAACTATAACTATAACATGTCCGTACCGACAGCGCAATGCGGCAACAGGAATTTATATCAGGTGACCGCCGATACCTATTTAGGCGCGGATGGATATTTTGTCATTGAGGAAGAAATCGTCAGCGATATATTCCGGCATACGGAGCAGTACGCCGACGATTACGGCAATGTCCTGCTGAATCGCATCCAAAACAGTGCAAACAATACTTATGCAGAAGAAAAAAGTGAGTATGATACTGCTTTGCGCCTTCAAAGGCATACTGATGGAAATGGAAAATATACGACCTACGGCTATGACGAGTTTGACCGAAACACGAGTGTTACCGATATGGCAGGGAATACCAATCACGCTGTTTACGGAACGGACACTGTTGAAACATATTTTACCCCTAACGGTTCAAGCACGCAGGAAAATCACGCCTTAAAGACAATGGATATACGGGGGAATATAGTCAGCAGTAAAATATATCCCAACGGCAGGAGTAACACACCTATCACACAAGGCTATGCGTATGATTTGACAGGGAAGGTCAAGACCTTTACCGACGGGAAAACTCAGGCAACGAATTACACCTATGACAATATAGGGCAGCTTGTTAAAGTAAAATATCCCGGCACAACGGCGGAACAGTTTAATACAACGGCTTACGGCACGGACGGTGGTGCTACTTATTCCAAACAATTCGATAACGACGGTGTTTCCAAAGGTACGGCGTATATTTACAACAACTACAATCTGCCGATATACAGGCAGGACTACGGTACAGGCTTCGCACCGCTTACGGAAACCTACAGTTACAGCAAAACGGGAAAGGTAACAGCTAAAACAGACCGCAACGGCAACGCTTTGTCTTACACGTACGACAAAAGTCAAAACTTGATTACCAACGCAACCGCCGATGATACAATCGAACTTTATTATAGTAAATTTGGCAATGCGGCGGTTTTGGGGTACACAGACCATGACACGCTGACAAAGGGAAATGATTATCTCGGCAGGATAAACAGCCGCACCGAGGGGACATTTGATACAGGCTATGGCTATGATAATCTTGGCAATATGACAAGTCAGACCGACCCGTTTAACTTGACGACAAGCTATGAGTATAATGACCTCAATCAGCTTGACTACTTGACGGCTGACGGCAAAACGTATGATTATGAGTATTACCCTGACGGCTTGGTGTGGAAGATCAATTATCCCAATAGTATCACAACGGAGTATACTTACGATAATGCCAATAGAGTAAAAACAGTAATCACTAAAAAAAGCACTATAGTTTTGGCAAGTTATAGCTATGATTATGACAATAACAACAATGTTGAAACGGTTACGGATGTAAAGAACAACAAATCAACTACTTACCATTATGATGGGCAAAATCGTCTGACTGATGCAATTTACCCGACAAAAACAGTTGTATACACCTATGACGCTTTCGGGAACAGAAAAACCGAAACAGTGAACAGCGGTACGGCGGTTGAGCTTTCATACAACAGCCTTAGCAGGCTTGATAATGACGGTGAAAATAGCTATACCTATGATAAAAACGGAAATACCTTGACAAAGGGCAATGACATTAGTTATACTTATGATAAGAGAGATAAATTGGTTTCATCTACGGACGGAAGCACAATAACGGAGTATGTATATAACGCTGAGGGGTTGCGGACAGACAAGGGCGATACGCATTACCATTTGAACGAGGCGGGCAAGGTCATAGCCGAAAGCGAGGACGGCGCGGTCACCGCGCAGACGGTATGGAGCAACAAACCCCTTGCGCGCAAGGTCGGGGGAAACTGGTATTATTATATCTATAACGCCCACGGCGATGTGGTAATGGTGCTTGACGAAAGCGGAAACGTCAAAAGCACCTACGAATACGACGCTTGGGGCAATATTGAGAGTCAGTGGGAATCGGTTGACAATCCTATTGACAATCCTATAAAATATGCAGGCGAATATTACGACGAGGAAACAGGGTTATACTATAATCGCGCCCGCTACTATGACCCGAAGATTGGCAGGTTCACGCAGGAAGACACAGTCCGCGACGGTGATAATTGGTATTCATATTGTGGCAACAATCCTGTGAATAGGGTAGACCCAAGCGGAGAAAGCTATGCTGCATATTGGACTGGGTCTGCATGGGGATTGTGTGCTTTAGACGGACCTTTTCCAGTTGGTGATATTGTATATGTTGCTGGGATAGGAACTGCTGTTGTTGTAGATAATTGGGGCGCAATTGCTAATTTGGCACCTGCAACAATTGATTTTGTTCAGCAAAATGCGGGTAAAGCTGTCGAGGGGATAAAATGGGCAGGACGAAAAGCAGGTGAGGGACTTAGCAAAGCTGGAAATTGGATTAAAGATAAAGCCAATAATGTTATAAATGGCGATCCAAATAAAGACCCCAATAAATTCAACTCAGGGATGAATAATGTTCGTGTACTTGAAAATGTGAAAATTAAAGGGTATCAAGTTTCAATGGATTTGGAGAGAGGTGGTTCTGGGCTAAACAATATTCATGTTAAGGTTAACAGTACTAAATATTTTTACAATGAGTCTGTTCAAGCTTTTACTAATGCTGCCGGCGAACGATTACCTAACTCTTTAAGGGGAAATCAACAAATAATTAATGCACTTAACAAAGCAACACAGCTCATAAATCAAGGATGGTGATTTTTTGTGAAAAATAAGTATTTTAAATATAACAAAGAAGATATTTTAGAGATACTTACAGAACATTTAGCCAGAGAAAATGGATTTGGAACATTTAGTTCAAAGGCTGAATTGGTTTTTGACGATGGTTGTATAACTTTCATAGCAGCAATTGGAGAACTTGAAAATGATGATGTGACTCGGACTGATTTAGCTAAATTATATCATGAAATGGATTATAATGGTACACATGACGGTAGTGGATTGACGGATGAACAAATGACAGGTGCATTAGATAAAATGATTGAAACAGGAGATTTTTAAAACCAGTGGACGCGCGTATCAAGGGGACGGAGCAATTGTGCTTCGTCCCTCCTTGTATAAGATGTTTCTTCGCTTGACGCCACAAAGTATATTTCGGACTAATGGGAAACGTAATAGCGGGGCTTTCACATAGAAATTATTTTTTTCCTCTGCTTTTATATACATTAAACTGATTCCTGCATCTGCCGGAGCAAAATTCGCTTCTGCCATGCTTGGCATAAAAAGCCTTGCCGCAGCGTTTGCACATACGAAGTGGCGTGTCGGCAGCGGAAACCAGAAAGGCATATATTGTTTCTATAACCATCTTGAGCGAATTAAAATCCCATACCATTGTAGGCTTTCCATCAACACCCATTCTAAAGCCTAAGCCGTATTCCGAGAAGCAGGAAACCGTTTCTGCATAAGCGTCCTTCAACGCTGGGTTGTCCGTGCCTTCGTAACCCTTGCAGGCGGCGAAGTGCATATAAAATTGTTTCAGAACACCTTCAAACCAGTCCGTACGCTCGGAATAGTTACGAGAGAAAACAATGCTGTATTCCAGAGTCTTGCCTGTTATCAGAGTAACAGGCAGGGAGAATCCGTCTCGTGGCTGTCCCTCTTTGATTCCAAAAGGTTGGAACAGCTTCATATATTCTCCTGTTTCCATCATACCTAAATCAAAAAAAGCATTACGACCAAAGAAAACATGGGGGTACTCCATAAAATTTCCGTTCAGAGGAATAGCTGTCATAAAACCGAGCAATCCGTAGGACTGTGCGAAGGATATAAGCATATCATGCCTGTTTTGCGTGTTCAATTCGCCTATGCACAAAAGCATTCCCACATTCAGGGCATCTACTACCAAATCCTCCGCACTGTCAAGCGGATTATACAACTCTATTTTTGAATCGGCGGCAGGAGTGATATACTCCTGCCCATCCTTTTCCTTAATTTCATATTTAGAATATCTTACCCAGTCGGAGCTTGTCTTTTCAAAAAAATCTCTTAAATTCATAATTTCAACTCCAAAAGTAATTGAATTAATACCATTATAATTACAAACTTCTGATTTGTCAACCTTTTTCCTTTTGTTCGTCTAAAAATTCCAGCTCATCGGATGTGGTGTAAATCCCTCTTTCCCTCGCCATATCCTTATATTCTTCTGTTGTTTCCAATTTTCTTTTGAATTTTATTACCGGAATTATTTCTTCCCTAATATTCCGAATCACCTTTTCGTACAGCTTGCGCACATAGCGGTCAGAAATGCCCTTCATCGCACTTATTTCCTTTGCGGTGTATCCTTTGATTACCCGATAGAATAAAGCTTCTTTTTGGGCGTTTTTTTGCCTTTCAATTATGCCGCTTAATGCCTTATCTGTGATAAGCTCATGTAAATCCTCAACCCGCTGTGAAAATATAAGGTCATCCCAATATTCAGTTTTGCACATTGCCGTCAACTCCGACGGAATATATGTATCAGGATTGTCAGGGTCATAGCTTGCGTCCATGTTTGAAATATTAAAATCATGCCTTTTTTCAGAACGAAAATGTTTTCGGTCATTCCTCCTGTCAGCTTTGTCAAACTCCTTTACCAAGTTTTCAAAATATTCAATTTTTTTATTCTCATCTGTTATTTTACTTAATTCTTCTTTCATTTCAGCCAATTTTCGCACTACTGCTCCACCTCCTTCCGAAGTCTATTTATAGCCTTTGTTAAAAAACAGTTCCGAAAATCGGCTTTTTCAAGGCTATATTATGTAATAGTAAATTAAATTTAACAATTACATAAAGTGATTATACAAGAGATTGAAGAAAATGTCAAGACGAAATTCAAAAAAATTGAAAGGACGGCCATTACATATGGACAGAGAAAAAACGACTTACAAAAAGCAGCTTAAACCGCCATGCATTGAAATTGCCAAAACAGCAACATACAGGATAGGAAAAACAACGGCGGTGGTTGACGGTGTTTTTCGTCAGGGTAATGCCGAAACCGTAACGGCTGTTCTTGCACGGCTTATAGCGGAGGATGCTGTAAAAAATGCAGAATAAATAAAAAAATTTCCTATAAGCTGGTGACAAAGACGGTCAAATATGGTATAGTAAGCTTAATCGTAAATACTGTTTATTTGACCGTCGGAAAGGAGTGTAAAATGAAACAGTCAAATAAACAAACCGCAGCCTTGACCCGTAAGAATCGTGATATAACCGCCGCACTGTACCTTCGGCTGTCACGTGACGACAATTTAGACGGTGAGAGCAACAGCATTAGCAATCAAAAAAAGCTGTTGTCAAAGGTTGCAAAGGAAAAAGGGTTCGCCAATCTTCTTGTCTTTATTGACGATGGAGTATCAGGTGTGACAATGGACAGACCGAGCTTTAAGGAAATGCTTACGGAGCTTGAAAAGGGATACATAGCCGCCGTTTTTGTTAAGGATATGTCGCGCTTGGGAAGGAACTACATCGAGGTCGGACGGCTTACGGAATGCTTTTTCCCCGAACACGACATACGCTTGGTATCGGTATCTGACGGTATGGACTCAGCGGAAGGGGAAAATGAATTTGCCCCCTTTATCAACATCATGTCGGAATGGTATGCCCGCGACATCAGCAAGAACCGCAGGGCAAGCAACAGCGTAAAGGGAAATTCAGGAGAACCGCTTTCACCTCCCCCATACGGCTACATGAAAGACCCGGACAATCCGAAAAAGTGGGTAATAGACGAAGAAGTAGCAGCCGTGGTACGCAGGATTTTCAGCTTAACGCTGGACGGTAAAGGAATGCATCAGGTTGCCTCAATCCTGACGGACGAGGGCATACTAACTCCAATGAATTATTGGTATTCCAAAGGCTTACCGAGGGGAGGAAAGAAAAACCCGGTGGGTAGTCATTGGAATGATTCCACGGTTCTCAAAATCCTAAGGTTGCAGGAATACTGCGGTGATGTGATTAACTTCAAAACCTATTCAAAGTCATACAAGAATAAAAAGCGTATTGAGAACGCAGAGGAAAACAGGGTGATTTTCAAGGATGTTCATGAGCCGATAATTGACCGTGAAACGTGGGAAAGAATACAGGCAAAACGGGGCAAGGTGAGGAAACGGAAAACTCGTGACGGTGAAAAAAATATGTTTTCCGGCTTGCTGTTCTGTGCAGACTGTGGCGGTACGCTGAATTACCACTTTAATCAGGCTAATCCCGACATCAAGTATTTTAACTGCCGGAATTACAACATCGGCAAACATAAGCTTTGCAACTCTACCCATTATATCCGTGTGGATTTCTTGGAGCAGGTTATGTTAGGGGAAATACAGCGTTTAACAAAATATGCGGTAAAGTATGAGGACGAGTTTGTAAAGCTGGTTGCCGGACATTCACAAAAGGCAGCAGAGAGCGAGCGGCGAACCAAACAGAAAGAATTAAATGCCATGCTTGAACGGGATAGTGAATTAGACAAGCTGTTCAACCGAATGTATGAGGATAACGTCGCAGGAAAGATTGACGACACACGGTTTGCAAAAATGTCACAGCGGTACAATAATGAACAGGCTGAGCTTTCCGAAAAGATAAAGGTTTTAAAAACAGAAATTAAAAATATGACGGATAAAGTCATGAGTACAGATATGTTCATCAAAATGGTGCGGAAATATACCCGTGTGAAGAAGCTGACCGAGCGGATGATGAACGAACTGATTGAAAAGATAGAAGTACATCAGTCAGAGCGAATAGACGGCGTGAACGTTCAAAAGCTCACCATTCATTGGAACTGCATAGGCTCAATAGAAATTCCGAATTTGTCACAGCTTCCCGAAACAGACGTAACTATCCAAACACGGCAGGGAGTAGCGACAAGCTACGTCCCATCACAGAAAGCCGTTTAGTGGGCAAAACAAAAGCCGAGTGTTGCAAAGGACTAAAAAGTCCTATAACAACACTCGGCATGGTGCGGATGACAGGAATCGAGGTTGCACGGGATTACCACCAGAACCTAAATCTGGCATGTCTGCCAATTCCGCCACACTCGGATATCCTTAAAACTATATTATCATAACACACCTACACGCAATTTGAAAAGGGGTATTTTGAAATTTACAGAAAAAATTTACGAAAATTTACGAATGCATTGCGGATATGAAAAAACAGCTGATGCCGCACATGACGAAAGAATATTGAAGATTTTGAGGGCGTATATCATGAAACAGCTCAGGCTCTTTCTAAAAAACATTATACTAATTCGCGTTAGAAAAATTTCATTAATTGCGAATTAGTATAAGGTATGATATATTTGTTTTCAAGGGACGGTTTTTAACAAATGGTTGCATTAAATAACTTTTGCCAAAAAGCCATTGACAACCAATCAAAATAGATATACCATAAAAAAAGTAGGCTGAGCCTACTATTATTACTCTCAAATTAAGGATGTGATTTTTATGCTGAAATGTGTGGATCTGAAATGTGAGTATCTCAGATTTCCGCTTGGCATTGATGAGTCACATACCCGCTTTTCATGGAAACTTGAAAGCTCGGGACAAAATGTTTTTCAGACGTCCTACAGAATTCAATGCGATTCCGTGTGGGATACCGGCATTGTTAAATCGGAAGACAGCATGGGTATTGTTTATAGCGGGACTGAGCTTGAACCGTGTACAAGGTACAACTATAAAGCTACTGTTTAGTATAATACTCGAAAAATCAACAAAAGTAATATAAAAGTTAAGGAGAAAAGAATATGAAAAACAAAGTCATTTTAATTTCAATTGATGGTATGAGACCTGACGGATTGCTAAACTGCAAAAACCCCTTTGTAGATACATTAATGCAGATGGCATATTATACTCTCAGTGCAAGAACGGTTATGCCATCAGTTACATTTCCTTGTCATATGTCGTTGTTTCACAGTGTTCCGCCGGAAAGGCACGGGATGACAACAAACGATTATATGCCAATGGTGAGACCGATTAATGGCCTTTTTGAGCAGCTTTCAAATGCTGGCTCTATTAATGCTTTTTATTACGGTTGGGAAAATCTGCGCGATGTTGCAAGACCGGGCTCACTCAAATATGCGGAATTTATTCAAGCGTACAGTGAGGAATATAGCGATAAGAACTTGACTGAACGTGCATTGGAAATAATTTCTTCAAGAAAACCGGATTTTGTATTCCTTTACATGGTTGAAACCGATGAAAAGGGTGGTCATGATAACGGTTGGATGAGCGAGGCATACCTTGAAAGAATAAATCTTGCTATTGACAATGTACGCAGAGTAATCGAGCAATGCGGGAATGAATATACTATTATTATTACTGCAGACCACGGTGGACACGATCGCAGTCATGGAAGTGATATGGCTGAAGATATGACGATACCTAATTTTTATATTGGAAAAATGTTCGAAAAAGGTAGACAGTTTTCAGGCGGAAGCATCCTCGATATTGCTCCTACAATTGCAAAAATAATGGGAGTACATGCCGCTCCCGAATGGGAAGGTAAATCTGTTTTTTAATACTAATTCGCGTTAGAAAAATTTCATTAATTGCGAATTAGTAAATACTATTTTCCTATTAACGGCCGCTGATTGCGGCCGCTATTGACAAAAAAAGTTTGTCAATATTTTAAATGAGGAATAGTATAATACTAATTCCCGTTAGAAAAATTTCATTAATTGCGAATTAGTATTAGCGGGTTACGGTCGTGCGTCCACACGAAAAAAAAGACCGGTTACGCCGCCGTGATTGAATTTCCGGACAGGTCTAATTTATAAAATAGCTTCATATTAAATTTTAATATTTTTTGCTTTGCAGTGCTTTTTCAGTGTTTTGTACAGCAGTAACTGCTTCATTGTCTTTGTTCAGTATTATATAAACATAAATAGAGTCGATTATCGCAAGCTGTGCAATTCGTGAGTTCATACCGAGTATATTGTGCTTTGTTTCTTCCGAGGCGGTGAAAAGTGTTATATCACTCTTTTTTAATATGGGAGATTTACCGAAGTTCGTAATGCAAATAGTTGAGGCTCCTGCCTCTATTGCAAGCCCTAATGCCTCAACCACGTCCTTTGACGAGCCGGAGTGTGAAATGCCGATTGCAACGTCATTTTCCGTAAGATGTGATGCGGCAATCGCTTGCATATGATTGTCGCAGTAGGCGGCGGCATCAAGCCCTGCCCTCAACAGCTTATGCTGCGCGTCGATTGCAACGGAGGCAGAGTTTCCAAGCCCGAAAATTGCAATTCGTTTTGCAGTTATGATACTCTTAGCCGCTTTTTCTAAATTGCCATTATTCAAAACCTTTTTCGTATGCTCAAGTGAGTTGTATATATCGTTTGCGACCTTTGAAAATACCTCGAAGCAGGTGTCGCTCTTTTTTATACTTTCATTAACAACAGGTTTAGTGTTCGCGGTTTCCTGTGCTATTGATATTTTAAGCGCCTGATAGCCTACAAGCCCCAAACGTCTTGCAAAGCGTACTATTGTTGCCTCTCCGCTACCGCATTTTCCGGCTAAGTCACTTAGTGAACGGCTTATCATTTCACCCTTGTTTTCCAAAATCCAATCAGCAATGTTCTTCTCTCCACGTCCCATATCATTATATAAAGTTTCAATTCTAAGCATAATATTATTCATGAAAATCGCTCCAAAATGAAAATAAATTTCATTTATATTATATAATAGATTAAAATAACTGTCAATAAGTAAAATAATTTTTCAAAAACTATTGAAATTTAATTTCTTTTATGCTAAAATTAAAGTGAAAATAAACTTTTTAGGCGGTGCGGTTATGCTTGATTACAAATTAAAAATCGGTCTTGTTCCCGAAAGGCGATATCTACCTGGTCCAAAGCGAACAGGGATTTTTAATCCGGATTATGCGGTTGCAAACAAGGAAAAACTTGTTGATTACCTAAAAAAGAATTACACAGACGAAAAAACAGAGTTTGTTGATATAGATTTTTTGAATGATGAAGGTCATTCACCATATGAGTGAGGTTGGCGGACACCTTGCGGATACTTTGAAGGAATTCTGTAAGTTCGTACCGGGGCTTATATACGATGATATAAATAATTAGGGGGAAAAGAGAATGCAACTGAACAGTTTTATGTTTGATGTAATTTTAAGCGAGCTTGAAGATGCGGTGGGGCGTGAGAATTGCTCCGTGCGTGAGATTGACAAGCTTTTGCACGGAGTGGATTATTTTTGGCTCCCAAGGAAATGGGCTGATTGCGGTGAGAAAATGCCGGAAGCTGATTATATAGTATCTCCGAAAAATGCTCAGGAAACTTCTGCAGTACTAAAAATTGCAAATTATTATAAGATCCCCGTAACAACATGGGGAGGCGGCGGCGGAACACAGGGCGGAGCGCTTCCGGTAGCCGGGGGAATTCTCTTAAATACAAAGAGAATGAATGAAATATATGACGTTAATACCGATTCAATGTATATAGAATGCGGAACAGGTGCTATATATAAGCATATCGAATGGGCGGCAAACGAAAAGGGTTATGCGACAATGCACTACCCAAGCTCACTTACCTGCTCTACAGTCGGCGGATTTCTTGCACACAGGGGAATTGGCGTTGTATCAACAAAATACGGTAAAATTGACGATATGGTGCTTGGCATGGAGGTTGTTCTTCCTAACGGCGACATTATAAATACATCACCGGCACCGAAGCACGCCGCAGGACCTGACCTTAATCAAATTTTTATCGGTTCGGAGGGTACGCTGGGCATAATGACAAAGGCGCAGATGAGAATTTATGCACAGCCTGAGGTAAGAAAGTTCAGAGCTTTCCTCTTTAAAAATTTGACAGATGCTTTTGCGGCAGGGCGTGAGCTTTTGACCAAGATAAAGCCTTCTGTAATGCGTCTTTATGACGAGGCGGAAACCGCATCCCTTATCAAAAAAATCGTAGGTGTGGAGAAAAAGGGAGCATTTATGAATCTTGCTATAGAGGGTGTTGCCGACATAGTTGAGGTTGAGGAAAAAGTGCTTTTGTCAACCTTTGCAAAATATAATGCAGAGGATTTGGGAAGCGATTACGGAGAAAAATGGTGGAAGGAGAAAATAACCTTCTTCTATCCGGGACATATGTTTGACCTTCCTCAGATGTTCGGTACAATGGACTCTATCGCGACATATTCAAACATCGAAAAGATATATTGGGCAATGAAAGAGGCAATCGAAACAAACTTCCCCATGGCAAGATATATAGCCCATTTCTCGCATTGGTATGAGTGGGGCTGTATGATATATGACAGGTTCATTGTGGATAATCCTCCGCAAGACCCACATGAGGCACTTCGTCTGCATAACGCAATCTGGAATTGCGGTGT
>JAAZFB010000115.1 GCA_012511915.1 Clostridiaceae bacterium | reverse complement strand
TGCTAATAGTGCTCAGTTAACATTGCACTCAACATTCGCTGCAACCGAAATACTTGCGTTTCGCAAAAAACTTAAAGAGAATACAGAAAAACTTGGCCTGCCAAATATAACTATAAAAGATATAATTACTTATGCGGTATCACGTGCGCTTATAGCTCATAAGGATTTAAACGCGCATTTTAATAATGATTCAATTCGACGTTTTACCAATGCGCATATAGGGATTGCATGCGATACCGAGAGGGGTCTTATGGTGCCTACATTGTATAATGCAAATCTACTTTCTTTGCCCGAAATAGCTGTGCAGACAAAGGATTTAACCTCGGCATGCAAAGCGGGTACCATTAATCCGGATTTATTAACCGGAGGCACCTTTACAATAACTAACTTGGGTACACTTGGCGTTGAATCTTTCACCCCGGTTATTAATCCGCCACAAACCGGGATACTTGGTGTATGTAGCATAACCGAGAGGACGAAAAACGGAGCGACCTATCCGGCAATGGGTTTATCAATAACCTTTGACCATAGGGCAGTAGATGGTGCGCCATGTGCAAGGTTTTTACAAGATGTTGCTTGGAAGCTTGAAAACTTCAGCTTAACTATTGCCGGGATTTAGATGATAATGGAGGATATTGGATAGATGATTACGAATACATTTGATTTAATTATACTTGGAGGCGGACCGGCAGGGTATCTTGCCGCTGAACGTGCATCGGGCGCAGGATTAAATGTTTTGATTGTTGAACAACGCTTTTTAGGTGGGGTTTGCCTTAATGAGGGTTGCTTACCTTCAAAAGCTTTGCTGCACAGTGCTAAGGTTTTTGATTATGCAAACCATAGCGAGCAGTATGGTGTAAAAGTGGGAAGCGTTACAATTGACCATAACGCTGTTGTGGAACGAAAAAATAAGATTGTAAAAACGCTTGTTGCCGGCATTAAATCGAAAATGCGTCAAAATAAAGTTACAGTTGTTGAGGGTACCGGTATAATTACCGGTAACAATTCGGTAAAGGTAGGCGATATCGAATACACAGGTAAACGACTGTTGATATGTACCGGTTCACACCCTGTTGTACCCCCTATAAAAGGTGTTGCCGAGTGCATAACTAACGGCACTGTGCTGACAAATCGCGAAATTCTGGATATACGGGAAATACCGAAAAAACTTGTTGTTATAGGTGGCGGTGTTATAGGGCTTGAAATGGCATCATATTTTAACTCCGTCGGAAGCAGTGTAACGGTAATTGAAATGCTGCCGCATATTGCAGGTCAGACAGATAAGGAAATATCGACGATACTTTTGAAGAACTACACGGACAAAGGTGTTACATTCAAAATGAACTGTAAAGTTACAGAAGTAACCGAAAACAGTGTTGCTTATGAAAGTGAGGGCAAAACTGAAATCCAACCGGCGGATAAAGTACTGCTATCGATAGGACGTCGACCGAGCACTGAAGGAATTGGTTTAGAAACAATAGGCGTGTATTGTGAAAAAGGCGCAATAATAACAGACGATACCATGCTGACAAATATACCGAATGTATATGCAGCAGGTGATGTAAACGGTAAGTCCATGTTGGCGCATACCGCTTACCGAGAGGCAGAGGTTGCGGTAAACAATATGTTGGGCAAAAAAGACTTTATGCGTTATAATGCAGTCCCGTCGGTTATATATACCACACCGGAAGTCGGCGCCGTAGGTGAAACAGAAGAATCGGCTAAACAAAAAGGGCTTGATGTGGAGGTAATTACCAAACCGATGATGTACAGCGGAAGGTATGTTGCCGAGAATACAAGAGGGGACGGGATATGCAAAATAGTTGTTGATAAAAAACAAAACAGCATATTAGGAGTTCATCTTATAGGTAATTATGCATCTGAAATAATATATGGTGCAGCGCTTATGATAGAGACACAAATGACTGTCGATTACATTAAAGAATTAGTTTTTCCACATCCGACAGTTTGCGAAATAATAAGGGAAACATTATTTAAATAGGAGTTGTTTTTAATGCCAAAATCACAATTTATTAATCCGAAAGAGGTAAGAAAGAGCAGTTTTGTAAAATTTAATGATATACCGGTAAATCAGTATAATAAATCGATCAGTGAAGAAAAGGCTAATTTTTCTGAACAAGAATTAACAAGAATTTATCGGGATATGGCAATAATACGAGAGTTTGAAACGATGTTGCTTCAAATAAAAACAACGGGTGAATACAACGGTTTGAAGTATAACAACCCCGGACCTGCGCATCTTTCCCTTGGTCAAGAAGCATCGGCGGTAGGCCAGGCATATTTACTTGATAAAAATGACAACATCTTTGGTTCACACCGCAGCCATGGCGAAATCCTTGCAAAAGGGCTTTCTTGCATTCAAAAAATGCAGGATGATGAACTTTACACGATAATGAAAGACTACTTAGGCGGTGCTATACTAAAAACAGTTGAGGGAAATCAAAAAAGTGTAAAGGATACTGCAATAGATTTTTTAATCTATGGTGCGCTTGCTGAAATATTTGCAAAAGAAACAGGGTTTCATAAGGGCTTGGGCGGTTCAATGCATGCTTTTTTCACCGCATTCGGCATATATCCAAATAATGCAATAGTAGGCGGTAGTGCCACGATAGCAATGGGCGGTGCTTTATATAAAAAGGTAAATAAAAAGGACGGTATTATTGTTTCAAACATTGGTGATGGCTCAATGGGTTGCGGTCCGGTTTGGGAAGCATTAAATATGGCGTCTATGGACCAGTTTGTACAGCTTTGGGAAGATGACTATAAAGGCGGATTGCCTATTATATTTAATTTCTTTAATAATTTTTACGGTATGGGTGGTCAGACTTACGGCGAGACAATGGCATATAATATCCTTGCCCGCGTGGGTGCAGGTGTAAACCCTGACCAAATGCATGCAGAACGTGTTGACGGGAATAATCCGCTTGCTGTTATTGATGCAATGCGTCGTAAAATGGAAATATTAAAGCAAAAAAAAGGTCCGGTTTTACTTGATACTATTGTATATCGAATGACAGGGCATTCACCATCAGACTCCGGCAGTTATCGTACAAAAGAAGAACTCGAGGCATGGGCACAAAATGATGTTCTGATTGAATACAGCAATAAACTTGTTAAGGCAAAGGTAACGGACAATGAAAACATTGCTAACGTAAACGAATACGCCAAACAACTTATAACAAATGCCGTTAAACTTGCAATTGATGAAAAAATATCTCCAAGAATGGATTTGACAAAAAATCCGCTTGAAATCGAATCACTAATGTTCTCAAATGAAAAAGTCGAAAAGATGGAGGATAGGGAACCTGATGTGCTCATGCCACTTGAGCAAAACCCAAGGGTTATTCAAATAGAAAACAAAATAAGGTATGCATTTGATGAAAACGGTAAGCCGGTCTCTAAAAATAAGGTTTATCAGCTCCGTGACGGCTTGTTTGAAGCTATAATACATAAATTTTATACCGACCCAACTCTTGTTGGATATGGTGAGGATAACAGAGATTGGGGTGGAGCTTTCGCCGTATACCGCGGGCTTACAGAGTCATTGCCGTATCACAGGTTTTTTAATGCACCGATATCCGAAGCCGCGATTGTTGGCAGTGCGGTCGGTTATGCCATGAGCGGTGGACGTGCAATTGTGGAACTTATGTATTGCGATTTTATCGGCCGTGCAGGGGATGAGGTATTTAACCAACTTTCAAAATGGCAGTCAATGAGTGCGGGAGTTTTGAAAATGCCGGTTGTGTTGCGCGTGTCTGTAGGTTCTAAATACGGCGCACAGCATTCACAAGATTGGACAAGCATAGTATCCCATATCCCTGGTTTAAAATGTGTGTTCCCGGTAACGCCATATGATGCAAAGGGTCTTATGAATGCCGCCCTTGCGGGTACAGACCCGGTTGTATTCTTTGAAAGCCAAAGGATTTATGATATAGGTGAACAATTCCATGAATCAGGTGTGCCCAATGAGTATTACGAAATACCCCTTGGTGAGCCGGATGTTAAACGCGCCGGCAGTGATGTTACTATTCTTACAATAGGTGCAACCCTTTACAAGGCAATTGAAGCCGCCAATATTTTAGAAGATAAATATGGCATATCTGCTGAGGTTATAGACGCACGTTCAATTGTTCCGTTTAACTATGATGTTGTAATCCAATCGGTTAAAAAGACGGGTAAAATTGTGCTTGCAAGTGATGCCTGTGAAAGAAACTCATATATTAAAAACATTGCCGCAAACATAACTGAACTTGCTTTTGATTATCTTGATGCTCCGCCTGTATGCATAGGATCACGTAATTGGATAACCCCTGCGTTTGAATTGGAACCGCATTTCTTCCCGCAGGCAGATTGGATTATCGATGCAATTCACCAAAGAATAATGCCGATTGAGGGTCATGTGATAAAGAACAACTTTACAGAAATCGAACAGATAAGAAAAGAAAAAAATGGTGTATGATATACATTAATAACGAAAGTCTAAACCCTTATTTTAATCTTGCGCTTGAAGAGTACCTATTGACAAAAACGGCAAAAGAAGTGTTTATGCTATGGCGCAATGACAATACAATTGTGGTGGGGAAAAATCAAAATACCGTAGCTGAAATTAATACTGATTATGTTAAAAAAGCTAACATTAATGTGGTTCGAAGGTTGACGGGCGGCGGTGCGGTTTTCCACGATAAAGGCAACCTTAATTTTACCTTTATATTGAACAATTATGGTAAATGGTTTAGCAATTTTGAAAAGTTTACACGACCGGTCATTGATGTATTACAATCACTTGGGGTAAATGCTTATAGCAGTGGCAGAAATGACATTTTGGTTGATGGGTGTAAAATATCGGGTAATGCACAAACGATATTTAAAAATCGTATTTTGCACCATGGTACTTTACTCTTTTCTGCTGATATTCCTAAAATTGTAAACGCACTAAATGTAAATGAAGCCAAAATCAGTAGCAAAGGTATAAAGTCAGTCGGAAGCCGGGTAACCAATATTAGCAAGCATTTGAAGAATGCGATTACTGTTGAACAATTTCAGCGGTTGATTGCAGATAGCTTTGATTTGTCCGAGTATCATCTTACCGCAGAAGATATTGAGAATACAAACCGACTTGTTGAGGAAAAATATCAAACATGGGATTGGAACTATGGGTATTCGCCGAAATATACTTTTAAAAATAATTTGCGTTTTAGCGGCGGTTGTGTTGAAATTTATTTAGATATAAAGGACGGGATTATACAGCTTTGCCGCATATTTGGTGATTTTTTCAGTACTGAAGATATTGCGGATGTGGAAAAAGTTTTAGTGGGATGCAGGCATAATGTTCCTGATATAAAAGATAAGTTAAAATGTATTGATTTTAACAAGTATTTTCTTGGGATAACACTTGATGAACTAGTTGAGATTTTTATATGACGCATTTTATATGATGAATATTGGATATATCCAAAACATATCCAAAATATTATAAATATGCTAAAAAAGCTTGCATTTCCATTTAAAATAGGTTATACTTAGTTTAACGTAACTAAAATCCGTAAAGAGTGGGCAAAAACCCCACTCTTTCGTTTTAGAAAATACTTTAAACGTTTTCAGTGTATTTGTTCAACATAGTCTTATAGTAAGGAGAGATAGAATTAAATGAATGGGGATTTTTTAGTCCTGCTTGATGATTTTGAAAAGGAAAAGGGTATCAGCAAAAATATTCTAATTGAAGCGTTAGAGGCGGCGCTTGTTTCTGCATACAAAAGGAATTACGGTTCGAATAACGATGTAAGAGTAGAAATAAACCGTCAAAATGGGGGAGTGCGAATATTTCTGCAAAAAAAAGTGGTTGAAACGGTTGAAAATGAAAAATCGCAAATTTCTCTTATTGATGCTAAAAAGGTCAACCAAGTATATGAAATTGGCGATATTGTAGAGGAAGAAACCGTTCCTAAAACTTTTAGCAGAATAGCTGCCCAAACTGCAAGGCAGGTTGTTACACAGCGTATCCGCGAGGCTGAAAGAGGAATAATATATAATGAATATGCAGATAAAGCGAATAATATTATTACCGGAATGGTTCAGCGCATTGAAAAACGGAATGTTATGATTGATATTGGTAAAATTGAGGTTATGTTGTTACCGCAAGAACAGGTTTCGACAGAGGTTTTCCAGCAAGGCCAAAGGGTAAAGATATATGTTGTTGAAGTGCAAAACACAACAAAGGGACCGCAAATATTGATATCGCGCACCCATCCAGGGCTTGTACGTAAGCTTTTTGAATTAGAGGTGCCGGAAATAAAAAACGGTACTGTGGAAATAAGGGGTATCGCACGTGAGGCAGGTTCAAGAACCAAAATCTCAGTATCGAGCAACGACCCTAATGTTGATCCAATCGGGGCTTGTGTCGGCCATAAGGGAATGAGGGTACAAAAAGTCATAGACGAACTAAAGGGCGAGAAACTTGATATAATAAAATATAGTGATAATGTGGTAGAATATATAGCTGCAGCGCTTGCACCGGCAAATGTACTCAGTGCTGCATTGAATGAAAAAGAAAAAGTGTGTACGGTGGAGGTTGCCGGGCATCAGCTTTCACTTGCAATAGGCAAGGAAGGACAGAATGCACGCCTCGCCGCTAAACTGACGGGTTGGAAAATAGATATACTAAAGAAAGAAATACCTCAGGAGGAAAATGCCCAAGCATAATATTTATGACCAAAACGGTAAAAAAATAAGAGTTAGAATGTGTGTTGCTTGCAGACAAAGCAAACCAAAGTCTTTACTTGTGCGTGTTTATAAAACATTGGACGGTAGAGTTTTTGTGGATAAAAACACAACAAGCCAAGGCAGAGGGGCATATATATGCAATAATAAGGCATGTATTGAAAAGAGCCAAAAGTTAGCTCTACTGCAACGAAGTTTAAAAACAAATGTTCCTAAAGAGATATATGAGGTGCTTCTTGATATTGAATGAGGATAAATTTTACAATATGATAGGGCTCGCCGCAAAAGCCGGTAAAATAGTATGCGGAAGCGAAAAGGTATATTCCGTTATCAAAGCAGGAAAGGCTAAACTTTTGATAATGGCAGCCGATGCCTCAGCAGGCACATTAAAACGATATTCCGATAAATGTGCAACTTATGGCGCAAAGACTATTAGAT
>JAAZFB010000114.1 GCA_012511915.1 Clostridiaceae bacterium | reverse complement strand
GAAACATAGCACCTGATGGCACTCTAGTGCTGAAGCTGTACTACGACAGGGAAGAAATAAAGGTTACATTTAAAGACTATGATGGTGCACTGATAGAGGAAGTAACAGTGCGCTATGAAGGCACTGCGGCAACACCTGCAGATCCTGAGCGTACAGGCTATACCTTTGTAGGCTGGGATGGGCAGTACGAGAGTGTAACGGCAGACCAGACTGTCACAGCCACCTATACTATTAATGAATATTCAGTAAATTTCGTTACAAATGGTGGAAACGCTATTGGAAATCAAGTGATTAATTACGGTGAGCTTGTTACAAAACCACATAACCCACACAGAGGTGGATATGATTTTGTTGCCTGGTACAGTGATAATACACTGACAAAGCTTTGGGATTTCAATAAAGATAAAATCACTGAAAATATAACGCTATATGCAAAATGGAGGCATACACCAAAAGAAGATTCTGATGAGGATGAAGAAGAGCAGGTAATTGTAATTGTTAATGGAAAAGAAGAAAATGCAGGTACTGAAACAAAGGGAGAAGAAAACGGAAAAACATCTGTAACAGTTTCTGTATTGCCAGAAACTATTGACAATAAAATAGAAGAAGCATTGAGCGAAAAAACAGATAATACTCAAAATGTAGTACAAATACCTGTTAAAGACAAAACATCCGAAAAGGTTAATGTTGCTTTAACAGGAGATATTGTTAAAAAGCTTGAAGACAATGAATTCCATATTTCCGTTTCAAGAGATTCTGTACAATATAATATACCTGCAAAGGAAATAAGAATTACAGCTGTTGCTGAAGAATTAAATGTATCATCATCTAGCTTAAGAGATATACAAGTGGAAATTCAGATAATCAATGTAGATGAAGAGATTCAGCAAAAATACAAAGAAATGGTGGAAGAAAATAATTCTGAAATTATATTCCCACCAACTGAATTCAATATTGTAGCAAAGGTTTCAAAGCTTGATGGCAACAACGAAAGTGTCAATGTCTCAAAGTTCAATAACTATGTAGAGAGAGTAATTGAAATCCCTGAGGGTATAGATCCGTCTTCAATAACAACGGGGATTGTCTTCAACGCTGATGGCACATATAGCCATGTTCCCACGGTTGTTTTTGAAAGTAGCGGAAAATGGTATGCAAAAATTAATTCACTGACAAACTCAACTTACTCAGTAATCGAGAATAGTATTAAAGTATCGGCGGTAAAAGGACATTGGTCAGAGGAAAGCGTTAATGATATGGCTTCAAGACTTGTAATACTGGATGTTGATACATTTAAGCCGGATGAAGCTATTACAAGAGCAGACTTTGCATTATATATCGTAAGAGCTTTAGGATTGTACAGAACTGAAAGCAGCGAACTTCAAAGCTACTGCTTTACTGATGTAGATAAAAGTGATCCAGCTTTTATAGGTATTTCAATTGCATGCAGTTATGGGCTAATAAAAGGCTATCCCGATGGTACGTTCAAACCTCAAGCAACTATAACAAGACAGGAAGCGATGACAATGTATGCAAGAGCAATGGATATTGTTAAACTTACAATTATAAAAAACGATAAAATTAATAGCTATACAGATTCTAAGGAAGTCGCAGCCTGGGCTTATGACTCCGTCCAAAAAACAATTAGCTCTGGTATTTTTAATGGCAGATCTAAGACAATAATTGCACCTGAGGGAATTTTCACTTATGCTGAAGCAGCTAAAGCAATAAGGAACATATTAATTAATTCTGGATTAATTAATGGATAAAAACTAAAGCAAACATTAAAATCTTAAATAATCAAAAAACAGCTGGTATGAAAATATCAGCTGTTTTTTCATTTTTACAGCATATCTACATATATTTATAACAGGTTATATCGTAGTGTATACCTAAATGGTATAGATAGCAGGTGGTTATATGAACCGTTCTTCTGATTTCAGGCAAAAGGAAGTAATAAATGTATCTGACGGCAAGAGATTGGGATGTATATTACGTCTAAACTAGACCACGTCACCGACAAAACTAGGCCACGCTTGCGGGAAAAGAAGGCCACCTTTGCGATGCACTAGGCCATTTATCTTTAACTTGAGTTCATATCGTTCTAAAATGAATCTGCACACTTAGGTGTGACATCATTTTAGGAGGTCGATAATCATGGTAAATTATCGAGAAATACTAAGGCTTAACAGTCTTAGCTACAGCCAGCGACAAATCGCTGCAAGCACTTCAAGCTCTAGAGATACAATCAGCGAAGTGTTGAAACTGGCCAAGAAACACAGCTTAGAATGGCCATTGCCTGAAGAGTTTTCTAATCAAGCTATTCAGGATCTGTTCCATCCCGAAAGGAAAGAACGGCTACGACGCATTCCTAACTATGAGTATATTCACAAGGAGCTGTCTAGGCCGGGCGTCACGCTGACTTTGCTCTGGGCAGAATACACTGCTGTATGT
>JAAZFB010000113.1 GCA_012511915.1 Clostridiaceae bacterium | reverse complement strand
TCAAAACTGTCAAGTCGAGGTATGAAAAGCTTGATATTGCAAGGCTTTCAGATAGTTCCGAGTCAAATCAAGTAAGCAAAAGTAAGGTCTTTTTGCTAATTGTCAAGAAGGGTAAATTAGCACGGAAGTAGCTGTGCTAATCAGCGGTGGAAGGTCGTTTTCTCAATAATCCGCAGATTTTCCCACAGCGCTTTAGGTTGTTGACTCATCGTTGATTTCCCGTTCAAGTCTTTTTATACAATCCATAACATCATCAAATTCCGGCTGCGCGCCAAAGATCATGTTTTTCATATGTTCATAATCTTCTTTGAGAACTCCGAGGCAGACCTCCGGAGGAACAAGCCGCATGGTGCCCGATTTGGCTAGTTCATAATGGGCTGACCCGGCAGGGTAAAATCGATCCTTAAACCGGACAACACGTTCTAGCAATTTCAAGTTAGTATATGCCTGCTCTTTCACTGGTGACTTGTCCATGCAATACAGGTCGTAGTAATGCCTCGAATAACGAAGTGGCAAATTGTTTTTACTCCGGAACGCTTCCTTGTGGAGAATAGTGACCTTTTCCCAAAAAGTGCGTTCCGGCGCAACGGTCAGAATTTGAGTAGAAGGTATTTCAAATACCTTTGGATACCGCTGCGCGGCGTAAGATGTTACATTTGCCTTTTGTGTCGGTGTCCATGCAGCCAGCGCGCCTATTTCAATTCTCACCACATTGACGATAGCACTTTCGGTGAAAATACGCGGATATGCAAAGCACACGGTCTGTGGGTCGGCATCGTCTATGTACAGCGAGAAACCATCCGTTAGCAAGCGGGAAAAATCATCCTGCAATTGAGGCAGAAAACTTTCTCGTAGGAACACCTCTGTTTTTGCATTGGCTTCTTTATTAAATTTATCTTGCTTGGTCCGACTACGTTCTGCCCAAGGTTCATCAGCAGTATAGCCGAGTATCCGCCAATCGAGTATTATATCGATATCCTCGGAAAACCTCTCTATTAATCCAAAACACTTTGAAAGACTGGTGCCGCCCTTAAACGCTAGATTCCTTGCCCATGGGCAAAAATGAAATAGATAATTTAGAGTCCAGCAGACCCAGAAATCTTTTTCGACCATGGCTTCCGGCAAATCGATCTCTCTGGCCGTGACAATAAATAGCTCTTCTCGTTCCTTACGGCTCAAATTTGCGATATGATTCATGTCAGCCCTCCACGCAGATCTTCTTGATATAACCATAGACCCACTCGGTGATTCGTTGACTTTCTGCAAGCATTTTCTGTTTTTCACTTTGGCTTAAGATCTTTGACAATTTGCGAATTTCCTTATCTGTGATATTTTCTTTTCCAAGTGCTTTCAGCGCTTGAATTACGAGAGCAGTCTGGTAGGATACAGCAGTAATTTCATTTTTGTTATCTGTGTGCTTAAACTTTAATGTAATGCCGTCAGCTTCATAAGTTTTATATGGGCCGTCGCTAACGTACAACCAAACAGTCGGTACTTGTGTTGACAACCCTAACATATTTAATGCCGTATCGCCGCACGGGACGACTGTCCAACCATAGTTTCGGGCAATAGCTTTTGCCATGTCGTCGGAACGTGGAGGAACATTTGTATTAAGTAAATTACTATAGCGCGGCTTTGCAAAAACACCCCGCTTAATGCGGTTCAACTCACCATTCTCTGTTAGTCTGTTAAGATAAATATTCACTTTTACGGCTTCAGCGATATCAAAAAAGTCTGATGGAATAAAAACCGTTCCCGGTTCAGTGGTATCGATCCTTTTTTTAATCTGTTCTAAATAATTAGGGCGTTTCATTAGCCTCACATCTTTTTAGTTATAAATAGCATATATTATTTATAACCGTAAAGTCAAGGTATTATTCATCACGTTATAAAAATTATACGCTTTTTATAACGCACCAACTAGTTAAGTTGATTTTTGCTTTCACTAATACACACGGTCAAACGCTTATTTACTTATTGAAAACAATAAGAGGACAAGGAACTCCGTTTACTTTACGGGAATTCTTGTACTCTATTACATGATTACAGGTTCTTAGCCAGTGCCTTTAGGAGTGTAGCCATTTCTGGATTTGACAAAAGCTTAAGCAGTGTATCCTGATTGGATTCCTTTGAGTTATCTGCTTCCGTTGCCGCTTCCGGTTTTGGTTCTGCTTTTGCGTAGAAAGCATTCTCAAATAGCTGGGCGTTCGTTTTTCGATCATCATCCAGAATATGCGAGTACACATCCGTTACCATTTTA
>JAAZFB010000011.1 GCA_012511915.1 Clostridiaceae bacterium | reverse complement strand
GAGATGATTTTTTGCTGAGCAAGGCATGGGTTCTTTTGAATGCTTTTTGCATTCAAAACGGTTCCATAACGATGCTCAGTGGAAAATCAGCCGAAAAGATTGCGCGATATTTGATTGAATTTAGTATTTAGTATAAAGGGTATAGTAATGTTTCTTTAACGTCCATATTAAGGGCTTTTGAAAGACCTTTTGCATAAAAGTCAAGCTGTTGTTCGTATTCTGCACGGTCTTGCCGCCCGGTTTTATAATCTATAATTACAAGCTGATTGTCCTCTACAAAGACACAATCCACAACCCCTTGCAACAGTATTATTTCGTTAGCAACACATTCATCCAAATCAGCTATAATTTCACGTGCCGGTATCTTAGCAAAAAACTTAACCTCCCGCTTTACCTCAGACGATTTTTTCATCCTTTGCCCTATATTGCTGTTAAAAAACTCAAAAAGCGTTTCAGGCTTTATTACATCGGCAAATTCTTTGTTTATCATGCCGCATTCAATCATTTTTGTAACCTGCTTGTTTATTTGCTCTATATTGTCTGTTTTATTTATGTCAATGTTTTGTAAAATAAAATGAATTATCGTACCACGAAGTGCGGCAGTCATTTTCTTTGCCTTTTGCATCAGTTCGGGCTTTTTTAAATTCACTTCATACATAACTTTGCCTATTGCTTGACTTACCGGTAATTTTGCGGGAATATGTTTTGCGTTTTTATATGGATATCTATATTCCAATCTATCTGCTATTTCCTTAGAATACTCACTTTTCTCGGTGCTTATGCTTAGTGTTTGGTCATCCACCGTATCCTTGCCTGAAATCAAGATATCTTCTGCGGAGTGCACATTTGCAGTTTCTCTGATGTTATCTTGGAATGCAAGCCCAATCCAATCGATAAAGGTGTTTTGCTTAGCAATTGTATAAGGCAAAGTATCGCTGTTTTCCCAACCAAGCAATTTCTTTTCGACATTATTGCAGCTTGCAACAACAAACAGCATATTCCTTGCACGTGTCAGCGCAACATACATAATACGCATTTCTTCGGATAAAAGGTCAAAAAGCTTTTTTTGCGATACGGCAATCTTTGATACGTTGGGAAACCTGACTCCTCTTTTTGTATCTGTGAAATCGCAGCCGATACCATAATCTATATCATATAGCATTGGGGCGCGCAAACCCGTTTTATTAAACATCGCACCGCATCTTACAAAGAATACAACGGGGAATTCTAAACCTTTGCTTTTGTGAACACTCATCACCTTTACTGCGTTATCGTTTTGCCCCGCAGTTTTGGCAACGGTGTAGCTATATGAATGTTCCTTCATAGCACTTAAATAACCTAAAAATTCAAATATAGTTTTATGGCTGTCCGCTTCAAATTTACCTGCCCTTTCACATAACAACCGTAAATTGGTATGGCGCATCTCGCCATCAGCAAGCGTTGCAACATAAGATAAAAAGCCCGTATCGCTCAAAATCTTTCTGATTAGGTATTCTATCTTCTCTTCTTTTGAGATCTTTTGATACTCCCCCAATACAGATAAAAACTTTTGGGTTTTTTCGCTTTTATCTGCGCACAACGCATGGTAAAAAGATTTATCGCTTGTTTTCCTTATCTCGGCAAGCTGTTCGTCGTCAAATAAAAACAGCGGGCTTCGCATTACCGCAATTAGGGGGATATCTTGCATCGGATTGTCAATTATACTCAAAAACGCCAATACAATTGATACTTCAAAAGAATCGGTAAAGTTGCCTTTTTCATCTTCACTGTAAAAAGGTATTCCGGCAGCCTCAAATTGCTGTGCAAAGATATCCGAGACGCCTTTGTTCTTTCGCGCTAAAACAGCAATGTCGCGATATTGCAAATGCCGTTTTTGTCCGGTCAGTTCATCAATAATCGTTGGCTTTTGCTCTGTTACCAAAGATTTTATACGATTGGCTACAAACATTGCTTCCCTTATAGTTTCGGTGGTAAGTAACTCATCATCGGTAAAATCGTAATTAGGCTCAAGCCTTTTTTCAATCAAATCTAATTGCACAACGCTATGCTCACAATCGGCTTGTGTACCGATAAGTCCGTGCCCGTCCGAATAATCTACATCACCCACATATGTGCTCATTATTTTGCCGAAAACGTTATTTACAAAATTGATGATGCAGTTGTTACTTCTAAAGTTATGCGGCAGATGAATTATTTCGCCAAGTTGCGTATTTTTCCTGTATTCTCTTGCTTTATGCGTGAAGATGAAGGGCTGTGCATTGCGGAAAGCGTAAATGCTCTGTTTTACATCACCAACCATAAAAAGATTGTCCTCTGTTGAAACAGCCTGAAACAATGCCTCCTGAACACCGTTTGTGTCTTGATACTCGTCAACTAATACAGCGGAAAACTTGTTGCGCGTCTGCTGTGCTATTTCGGGGTCTGCCATAAGCTTTAGTGCAAGGTGTTCTAAATCATTAAAATCGACTACGTTTTTTCTGCGTTTATATTCCGAATATTCCAACGTAAAATCCCATACAATATTGCACAACTCACCTATTACCACCGCTAAAGCTTCATTGTCTGAGATTATATCGTTTTGGGTAGAATAAAAAACTTTTGCTATTTGGTTAACGCTATCCTTAACATTATCTCGAATTGACTTGACATACTCCGCATTTTGCTTGTCTGCATCTTTACCCCTTCTCGGCAGCCTGTCAAACACAATACTGTTAATATATAACCGCATTTCATCCCATTTGCCGTTACATTTAAAGAGCATTGTTTCAAGCATTTCTCGCTCGGCAGCAAACAAGTCATAGTAAGGTTCAATACCAATAGAACTGTTTATTACCATAATTGCATTGTCATAAGATTTAATCATGCCCTTAATTTCTTCTTTTAGAGACGATAATATGAATCCACCCCACATTAAAAAGCCATCATGACAAAAATTATTTTTGGCTTTATCTAACCACTGCTTTGGGTTGGAAGTGCTTTGAGTAAAGGAATATATATCTGTTATAGCCTCTGTTAACGCCTTATCGTCCTTTTTACCCCCAAAATCATCAACCAACGCTTCAAATGCTTCGGTTGGGTTTTTATATCTTTCTTCCAATACAGTTTCCAACGCCCTATCCCGTAACAGAGATAGTTGCGTTTCATCACCAACTTTAAAGGATGAGCTGACACCGGCTTTAAGAAAATAATTACGAATTAAATCTTGGCAAAAAGAATGTACCGTTGCAATGGTAGCTTTAGGTAGCATGGTAAGCTGTTTAGTGATATGTTCATCGTTACCGGAGACCTCAAGTGCTTTACGCAACGCTTTTCTTATTTTACCCTGCATCTCATTTGCGGCCGCGTTTGTAAATGTTACGATTAGTAGCTTATCAACCATAACAGGATTGGTTTTATCAGTAATCAATTTAATAACGCGTTCAACTAAAACAGCAGTTTTACCCGCACCGGCTGCTGCAGAAACAAG
>JAAZFB010000112.1 GCA_012511915.1 Clostridiaceae bacterium | reverse complement strand
CGGGGCGTAGTGAGGCACAGATTGACCGCCTGTTTCGCAAATCAGGGTTATATCGCGACAAATGGGATGCCCGGCACTCTGCCGATGGCACGACTTACGGAGAACAGACTGTCAAAAACGCTTGCGCCAATACCACCCAAGTTTACACGCCAACCCAGCAAGCCAAAGAGCCTGAAATATTCGAGCAGTATGGCTGTTACTATCGTCGGCGGGGCGACAAGTTTTATCAAATCACTAACTTTATTGTCGATCCCATTGAAATGATAACTGCTGAGGATGAGGCACAATTAAGATGCGATTTGGTCACCGACAGCGGCGAGCGATTCCGACAAAACCTGACGGCAAGCGATATGACTACCGTTCAGAAATTTAAAGGTGTTCTCAACAAAAAGACCATAGCCCTTTCTTTTCTTGGCAGCGAGGGTGATTTGGAAATGTTTAAAATGCATATATACAAGTTGAAATGGCTGAAAAAGCGAGGCGTAAAGGCATTGGGCATCTATCCACGCAAAAAGAAATTGGTGTTTGTGGATACCAATGGCGCGGTGGGCGTAGGCGGTACGATTGTGAAAGACATGGTGCAGATGGAAAAATATAAAAGTCTTGAGAGCAAAATTCTTTCGGCTCCCCTCATTGACAAAACCGGGTTGTTGCTGGTTGCAAATCACATTATGTCGTACAACGAACCAGCTAAGACGGTGCCAATTCTTGCATGGATAGCGGCGTGCTTTATTAAACCGCACCTGCGCCGCAGTGAAGTGAAGTTTCCTCACTTGTTTCTAATTGGTGAATCCGGGAGCGGCAAGTCCAACACGCTGGAAAAGGTAGTATTACCGATGTTTTCACGTTCCAAAGTGACGGCTTCCAGCCAGATAACAGCGTTTACTTTAATGAAGGAGTCCTGTTCCTCTAACATATTCCCTCAAGCCTTCGATGAATTTAAACCATCAAAGCTGGATAAAGTGCGGTTGAATGCGCTATATAACCATTTCCGTGACAGCTACGACTGCCATGAGGGCATTCGCGGTCGCGCCGACCAATCAACTGTAACATATGATTTGCTGGCACCGATTGCGGTATCGGGCGAGGAATCTGCTGACGAAGCATCCATCCGCGAGAGGGCAGTGGAACTGCTATTTTCAAAACGTGACATTAACAATCCTGAATGTAAAGCTAACTTTGAAAGCCTTACGGCGAACAAAAGGTTACTAAACTTACTGGGGCGAAGTCTACTGGACACCGCCCTTGATACAACTGTTGCGGAGGTTGAAAAGTGGTTTGACGAGGGCAAGGAGCATTTTAACAGTGGGCTGCCGACTCGTGTGCATGACAACCTGTGTTGTTTGTATGCCGGAATCTGCTTGCTGGGCAAGCTGTGCAGAACACTTGGAACAGGCTGGGTGGATGCGTTCCCGTACGATAACGAGGAATGTGCCAAGCATATCGAATATGCCGCCCGCGAATATCTTTTAGACGGCGGGTTAAACAATAAATCCATCGTGGAGCAGTCCTTTGAGGTCATGTCTCGGATGCGGTTAAAGCATGGTATGGACTATGTTTTTGAGAATAATAATCAATATCTTTTCATTAACATTTATGCCATCTATGACCGCTACACCCGTTACCGCAAGGACTGTGCTATCGTCGGCGAGGTGCTGCCGTATCACCAGTTTATGAAACAACTGGAGCATAGCGAGTTTTTTGTCGCCAAGAACAGGCAAAAGAAGTTCGGCGGCAAGAACCGGAAGGTGTGGGTGGTGGACTACAGCAAGCTCTCCGGGCGCTGCGATGTGGGCGGTTTCGCTGAGTACGAGGATGATGATGTCTCTTAATATATAACAATATAAACAATATATATAAGATAACCGGTAACCCGGTAACCGAAAATTTAGAGGTACGTGCGAAAGAGATGTCACCTTCTTACGCGAGCGCGTGTGTGTATAAATATAGTGACCCTCTAAAAAACACAGTTACCGGGTTACCGGTTACTGCTATGATGACACAAAACTGTGTGGATACCCCGGAGGGGCGGTCTTAATCTCTACGGCTTTTGCCTTTGTACAACGCCCATGGGGGGCGCGTAATATTCCGCAATTTCAAGTCGATTATTTATCAAGGTATTGATACAAGCCTTCAAAACCCGCATGATTGCTGGGCTTTTGGGGGCTTGTTCATTGTCTTATCTTGATTTCTTGTTTTTTATGGTTTTTTTCAAACCGTCCGAGGAATTGTAGTAAATTTGGGGCGCGGGGTTCGTCGCCGCAAAATCCAGCTATGACAGGGCTTTCGGCGAGTTTTAACTTGAAATCGTAATCAGACAAGCGTGTTTTTGCATATATTATCAAGAGGGAGAGATGGAGGTGATGACGACGTGGCTAATGGACATGGCGGCAAGAGACCGGGCGCGGGACGACCGCGAAAACCGCTGGCAGAAAAGCTTTTAGAAGGAAATCCCGGCAAGCGCAAGCCGAAAGTTTTGGATATTGCGGCAGACTCATCAGCACCTGTGCCGGAATATCCACAGCGGCTGGCGTATTATCAAATGCGGCGATCAGCCGAACCGACTTCGCAGGATATTTGGCGGGAAACTGTTGCGTTCCTTGAAAAAACAGGCTGTCT
>JAAZFB010000111.1 GCA_012511915.1 Clostridiaceae bacterium | reverse complement strand
TGGCGTACCTGTTGTGCGCATCAGTGCATTACACTCCCGTGGTACTCAAAACCTTATAAAAAAGGCCGTTTCCGCTGCTGCGGCAAAAAGAAAAGCAACTTCTGTCTTGCGCAACACGGAATTGGATACAGCAATATTCGGGTTGGAGCACTATTTGTCTGAAAACAATGAAAAACATTCGCTGTTTAAAGCTGTTAAAATTATCGAACAGGACGCCTATGTTAAGATCGATGCCCATTCGGAAAAACTAAAAGAGCAGTTAATGGGTGGTTTTGATGATATTGAAGCAATGGTTGCTGATTTGAGGTATAAATACATTACAAAACATTATTCGCCGTTGTTAATAAAAGCATTAAAACCCGATGAGTTGACATTTTCCGAAAAAGCGGATAAAATACTTACAAATAAATATCTAGGTATACCTATATTTTTGTTGATAATGTATTCTATATTTCATTTGACTTTTAGCGAAAAATTATTTATTATAGATTGGATGCCTTCACCGGGTGTATTTTTACAACAAGGGGCAGAGTTGATAATTGAAAAGATAGCAAATGCAGTGTCATTGTTTTTACAAACAATGGGTGCTTCTGATTGGACATATGGGTTGGTTGTAAAGGGTATAATTAGCGGGGTAGGTGCTGTTCTTTCTTTTATACCGCAAATTATGTTAGTCTTTTTCTTTTTGTCTGTGCTTGAAGACAGTGGATACATAGCCCGTGCGGCATTTATTATGGACAAGCTGTTAAGGCGTTTCGGGCTTTCGGGGCGATCTTTTATGCCTTTATTAATGGGGTTTGGATGCAGTGTTCCGTCAATTCTTGCAACCAGAACACTTGAAAGCGAAAGAGACAGACGGCTGACCATGATCCTTATACCATATATGTCATGCGGTGCAAAAATGCCGTTATACGCTTTGTTTGCATCGGTCTTTTTTAAGGTTCACTCGGATTTTGTGGTGTTTGGTATTTACATCTTGGGCATTACCGTTGCAGTTATTAGTGGCATATTACTTAAAAAGACTGTGTTTAAAGACAGTCAAGTTCCGTTTATTATGGAACTGCCAGACTACCATATGCCGCGATTGAGAAATTTATTATTAAATATATGGGAAAAACTTAGAGGATATGTTATAAAGGCAGGCACTGTTATACTTGTTTCCACTGTATTTATTTGGTTGCTTGCTAATTTTGATTTTAAACTGCATATGGTAGAGGCAAATAGTATTAATAGTATTTTAGGCAAGTTAGGAAATGTCATAAAAGTTTTGTTTGTACCGCTTGGGTTTGTAGAGCAGGCAGACGGTTGGAAACCGGTAATGGCAATTCTAACCGGTGTTATAGCAAAAGAGGCCGTTGTGTCAACGCTTGGTGTATTATACACCGGCGCTGAACAAGGAATGGTTATGGCTGAGGCATTGATAGAAAATGTAGCACTTAATTTTACACCGGCTTCAGCATTGTCGTTTATGGCGTTTAATTTGTTAACAATGCCTTGTATGGCATCTGTTTCGGCACTTGCTTCTGAAATGAAAAGTGCAAAATGGACATTGTTTTCAATCGGTTTTTGGATAGTTAATGCATGGATAATATCATACTTGATTTATACTGTTATGAGTATGTTGTTTTAAAAAAGTGTTATGGAAAGGCTATTGGCCCTAATTAGGGAACCCATTGACTTGTTTATTCTTTTTATAGTTGTAGCAATTGTTGCGGCTATATTGGTTTATAAGGTAATAAGAATCAAGGCTAACAAGACTTCATGTGATTGCAGCACTTGTACTTCGGAATGCCCAATGAAAAGTGAGGGGCAAGACGCAAAAAAATAATTTTAAGGAGATTTGGTATGCAAGAATTATTTTCTGGTTTAATTGATTTTAGCGCAAATTGGTGGCAGTATTTAGTTATGTATTTAATCGGCGGCACTCTTATTTATCTCGCAATAAAAAAAGGATATGAGCCACTGCTCTTATTACCTATTGGTTTTGGGGCTATACTCGTTAATTTACCTCTAAGGGCTGTTTGGGAGATAGCCGACGGTGACGGTAAATTGATTTCCGGTGTATTAAAAATATTTTTTGATGCAGGAATAATAACAGAAATTTTCCCTGTGTTGATATTCATTGGGGTAGGCGCAATGATTGATTTTTCACCGTTACTGCAAAACCCAAAAATGATTTTTTTCGGGGCAGCTGCCCAATTTGGCATATTCTTTACTATACTTGTTGCGATGATGTTCAACTTTGATATTAAAGAAGCAGCTACAATCGGTATAATCGGTACCGCTGACGGACCTACTTCGATTTTTGTGGCCTCTCGTTTTGCACGGCACCTGCTGCCGCCAATAACGGTTGCTGCATATTCGTATATGTCATTAGTCCCCATTATACAGCCCCCGATTGTTAGAGCGCTCACTACAAAAAAAGAACGCCTCATCAGAATGGAGCCGAAGAGTGAAAAAGTACCAAGGTTTGTACTGATTTTGTTCCCTATATTGGTTACCATCATTTCAGGAATTATTGCACCTATTAGTGTACCGCTAATCGGAACATTAATGTTTGGCAACTTGTTGCGTGAGTGCCTTGTAACCGAAAGGCTCTCAAAGTCAGCCCAAAACGAGCTTTCAAGCCTCGTAACTTTGCTGCTTGGAATAACTATAGGTGCAGGGA
>JAAZFB010000010.1 GCA_012511915.1 Clostridiaceae bacterium | reverse complement strand
AGGCATTTGCGGAAAGGCGGGTAAATGGAGTGCCGCATTCACATAGTCCCGCTCAAGCCCCGCCAAGGGCGGATAACAATGCTTTCATTTTCATTTTTTCAATCAGCCCCACCGAGTATTGCATCTATACGAAGTTGTGCCATTTTCAACGTAACTATGGATACTGTCCAGGCAAATGTAACGGCCAGATAAATCGTTCCGGTTAATAATGGTGAAAGCAGAGACGTATCTATAAGAAATATTAGCGCCGTAGCAACTCCTATAAAGCAGAGAATTAGAGGAATATATGAAAAATAACGAAGTGGAGAGTAGTCCGGCCATTTATAGAGTCCCTTCTGCTCAGCGTCCTTTGGATGTAAAAGCGAATGTAAAGTATTTGCTCCAAAGAGCAATCCACCCAAAGGAAGTCCAACCAGAGCACAATATATTTGCCACCCTTGTTGAGCAAACAGATTGCCGATTTTAGTAACGAATTGAGGACACCACAACCCCAGCCCTATCGCAACTAATACCGCCAAAAATTCCACCGAAATAAAAACGGCGATTAGCATTATTTTAATTGTGCGAATTTTTCCCATGCTCCATATATCTCTTTTTAGCGATTTCTTCAAAGACGCCATTGGCTATGTCATATAGTTGCTCCGGCTCAGGTTTCGCGTCAAACTTGAAACTCTGGATTACATCAGAGGTACGTACCACAATCTCACGCTTGCCATCATGGCCTTCCACTTTTGCTTTACCGTATCCATCAGCAGCCATCAGTATCACAGCATCACCAAATTCGACTTTCTTATCAAATAAGAGTTCCTCCGTAATTTGATCCTCAGAAAGAGTTTGCAGGATTTCAATAATACTGCTTTTGATTTTGCCACTTTCGTAAGCTTCTTCTTTTAAGGATAATTTTTGAAGTTCTCTGTCTTTTAGGTATTTACGAAGACTATCCCACAATCGTCCAAAGAGAGGATTGGGCGGATATACCGAACCCTGCAATCTGTCTATTCGTTTGATTGTTTTGAGTTTACGGATAAACTGGAGATATTCTGCGATTGGTTCAATTTCACATTCAACAAAAAATTCACCAAAGGTTGCTGAAATAATCTTGCCGAAGTTTTTAATAAATGCCTTTTGCTCGATTGTGTTCCAGATATGCTGAAACGCAATCCCCGACCACTCCGGGATATAAACAAAAGGACTTGATGCAATTAACTGGCGATCCACTTCAACATCTTTACTTTCATGCTGTGCTTCGTCAACCTGTTTCACGCCACCGCTTGGAACATACTTTGCCAATTCCGCATAAACATATTTTACCTTCTCTTTTTCTTCGACCGTTTTATGATTTATAAAAGTCCAAAGGTAATCTCGTGCTCTGAAAGAAGATGGAGAGGAAAGAGCTTTCAAAAACTTTTCATTCGTCAGGTTGATTTTGGAGACTCTGCCAAGATAATAAGTTGCTTGTTTTGGCATCTTTTTCTCCTTCAAATTGATCCTGCACAGATGTTTGGCAAATAGAGTTGAAACAGGTTAGAAATAAAGGCCCAGAGCATTATTCCTGCTGCCGCTAAAGCTGTTGGGATGATAATACATAACTGGACAATCCAAATTCGGATATGCCAGATATTCGCTGTGTCCATCCTTGTCTTGAAACTCTTCCATCTTTCGGGAAAGTCATAAGGTTCATCCGGGGCGACTTCGATCAATTCTTTATTCCATTTAAATACCAAACGACTCGTATAAATCATCTTGTAGGTTTCAAAGAAGATCAGGGCAATTAATGAAATACTTACCAAAAGAGCCGCCCATAAAGCTTGGGCAGAAGAGATATGATCTCT
>JAAZFB010000110.1 GCA_012511915.1 Clostridiaceae bacterium | reverse complement strand
GCGGGGCGGAAACATTAAAAAAAATAACTACCTTTTGTGAGGAGTTAGGAATAAAGACGTTAACGGTATACGCCTTTTCAACGGAAAATTGGAGCCGTCCGAAAAAAGAGGTAGATAACCTTATGTCATTATTGTTAGAATACCTTTCTGATGCAAAAAAAGAACTTGGCGGTAAAAATACCGTTATCAAAATAATAGGTGATGTCTCGCCCTTTTCCGAGCAGATAAAAGAAAAAATAAAACAGACCGAGGCATTAACCGAAAAAAACACCGGAATGACATTGAATATTGCGTTAAACTACGGTGCCCGGGCAGAGCTTGTAACTGCAATCAAGGGTATTGTTAACGACGGTGTTAAACCCGAAGATATTACTGAGCAAACAATAGAAAGATATTTATATACTGCAAACAATCCGCCTGTTGATTTAGTAATAAGACCAAGCGGAGAGTTGCGCCTGTCAAATTTCTTGCTTTGGCAATCTGCATATGCGGAACTATGGTTTTCCGACATCCTGTGGCCGGATTTTAATAAAAAGCATTTACTCCGCGCTATTACAGATTATCAAAACAGAAGCAGAAGATATGGTGGCGTATAAACCTGAGTTTTACGAATGAGGGAATAATCATATGAAAACACGTGTCATTTCAGGTATCATCGGTGCGATAGCACTTATAGCGGTTTTGCTTTCAGATACAATTATATTAAATATCGGGTTAGCCATTGTCAGCTTTATAGCACTGCTTGAAATGTGCGATGCGGTGGGGTTGGCAAAGTCAGCACACCTTAAAGCGCTTGGCCTTATGGCGGCGTTTGCGTTTACCTTTGCATATTCTTTTGATAAAAAGCTTTTAATGCCTGTCATCTTATTTTATTTAATAGCTTTGTTTGCGCTATACATGAAAAAAAACAGCCGGCTTGCTTTACAGGATATCTCAAAAATGTTTTTTTTGACATTGTTGATTTGTTTCTTTTTAACACATATCGTGTTTATACGGCAGCTTGCTTCAGGTGAATATCTTTTTTGAACGGTGTTTATAACTTCCTTTTTTACCGACACCTTTGCATACCTTACAGGCAGGTTTTTCGGAAGGCGCAAACTATTGCCGCATATTAGCCCTAATAAAACGGTTGAGGGTAGCATTGGCGGTATTTTGGGAAGTTGTGCCGGCATGCTGATATACGGAATAATTGTTCAATTCTTTTTTAACTTAACGGTAAATTATTTGCTGCTTTTTGGTATGGGGTTTGTTTGTTCTGTTGTATCCCAATTCGGTGATTTGGCCGCTTCTCGTATTAAACGCCAATACGGCATTAAAGATTACGGCAACATCATACCCGGGCACGGTGGTATAATGGATAGGTTTGATAGCGTCATTTTTACCGCTCCCACCATTTATTTAATAGTATCCAATCTTTCACCTTTTATAATAGGCTAACGGGTATATTGAATTATGGGGCTGCACGGTTTTTTTGTGCAAAAATTCAATATTCCGTTTGATAGAAAGGGTTTGGTAATGAAAAACATAACTATATTGGGCAGTACCGGCTCTGTAGGGACGCAAGCGCTGGAGGTTGTCGATAAATTGCGCCATGTCAATGTAATGGGGCTTGCTGCAAACAATAACATTAAACTGTTAGAGATGCAAATCAGAAAATATAAACCCCTGCTTGCCGCCGTCGCTGATGTTGTCGCTGCAAAAGAGCTTAAAACCGCGGTTGCCGATACTCCCACAAAAGTCGTTGCGGGTGTTCAGGGCTTGTGCGAAGTCGCAACCCTCGACAAAGCAAATTCCGTGCTTACCTCTGTAGTGGGCATTGCCGGCTTAATACCCACTTTAGCCGCGATAAACAGCAAAAAGGATATATTGCTTGCCAACAAAGAAACGTTAGTTGCGGCGGGGGATATAATAATAAAAGCGGCAAAAGATAATAATATAAACATCATTCCGGTAGACAGCGAACACAGTGCGATTTTTCAATGCCTTGCGGGTAATGCCGATATCAGTAGAATAATACTAACCGCATCGGGGGGCGCTTTTTTCGGCAAAAACAGGGCGCAACTGAAAGCAGTTACTGCCGCACAGGCGCTGCAACATCCGGTTTGGAGCATGGGCAGCAAAATTACGATAGACAGTGCCTCTTTGATAAATAAAGGGTTTGAGGTTATTGAGGCGCATTATCTTTTTAATGTTGCTTACGATAATATAGATGTGGTAATACATCGTCAAGGTACAGTTCATTCAATGGTTGAATTTTCTGACAACAGTATTTTGGCGCAAATGGGTGCCGCTGATATGAGGCTACCTATTCAATACGCTCTCTGTCATCCCAACCGTACAATTCAGATTGCGCAAAGGGTAGACTTTTCGAATTTATCACTGACTTTTTCACAGCCGGATACCGACACATTCGGTCTGCTCCCGCTTGCCATAACGGCAGGTAAAAGGGGCGGCACTGCTCCCTCTGCATTAAATGCGGCAAATGAAGCAGCGGTTACGCTGTTTTTAAAAGGGGATATTTCATTTTTAGAAATTGAATCAACAGTTGAAAAGCATCTGTCAAAACACAATTTTATTGAATACCCCTCTCTTGAAGACATATTAGAAACAGACCGACAAATTAAAAAAGAGATACTATGTTCCGGGAAAGGAGATAAGTGTTTACTATGATTACTGCACTTTCTGCCATAATAATATTTTTACTGTTAATATTGGTACATGAACTCGGTCACTTTACGTCCGCTAAAATGGTAGGTATAAAGGTAAAGGAGTTCGCAATCGGAATGGGGCCTGCCATCTTCAAAAAACAAAAGGGCGAAACGCTTTATTCTTTACGCGCATTTCCCATAGGCGGCTTTTGTAACATGGAGGGTGAAGATGAACACAGCGACGACAGCAGGGCGTTTGGCAATCAAGGGTTTTGGCCGCGTTTTCTTGTACTTGCCTCCGGCGCATTGATGAATATTCTTCTGGGTTTTTTGGCGTTTGTTATTATAATGCAAACCCAGCAACAGGCATATGTGCCTATAGTAGACACTGTACTTGACAATTCCCCTGCACAGCATGCAGGGCTTATACAAGGTGATGAAATAGTACGTATAGACGGTGCTGCAATAAACATTCAAAATGATTTTGCCTTTGAAATGTCCCGTTATAGGGGCGGGGAAATCAATATAGAATATGTACGCAACGGGCAAAGAATGCAAACGGAAATAACCCCCATGCTAAATGAGGAGGATAGATATATAATCGGTTTTACAAATTCCGTTAAGGATTTGACGTTCACTTCACGAATATCAACCGCATATTATATGACAATCTTTACCGCTAAGGCGGTGCTCGTTTCTCTGGTTGATTTAATTTCCGGAGTACTCAGTTACAAAGATATGTCCGGACCGGTGGGAATAATACAGCACATCGGCATTGCCGCAGAAGCAGGGCTGATGGATTTAATAAGCTTGACTGCATTTATTACAATAAATTTGGGTGTTTTTAACCTGTTGCCTCTTCCCGCACTTGATGGTGGTCGGTTGTTGTTTTTGTTAATTGAAGGGGTTCGGCGCAAAAAAATCCCTCCCGAAAAAGAGGGTTTTGTCCACTTTATTGGCTTTGCACTTTTGATTATTATTATGATATTGGCAACAACAAACGATATAGGAAGGTTTTTTACAAAGCAATGATAACCCAACGAGAAAATACAAAGCCTGTTTATGTCGGGAAAATAAAGATTGGCGGCGGCGGTGTTTGCATACAAAGTATGTGTAACACCGATACAGCTGACATTGACAAAACGCTCACACAAATTAATGAGCTAATTGATGCAGGCTGTGATATTGTAAGGCTTGCCATTAATGATATGGATGCGGCACGTTCTTTACGCATAATACGCGAAAAGACAACTGCAGCGCTGGTTGCTGATATTCATTTTGATTACCGTCTTGCACTTGTATGTATTGAAAACGCTGTGGATAAAATACGCATAAACCCCGGGAACATTGGTGAAAAGCAAAAGGTTATGCAAGTGGCGAATGCATGTAAAAGCCATAACATACCGATAAGAATCGGTGTCAACATGGGTTCGATAGACAAAGACACCGAACAAAAATTCGGGAAGACACCTCGTGCCATGGTTGAAAGCGCTCTTTATCACATAAACCTGTTAAACGAATGTGATTTTGATGATATAGTAATTTCTCTCAAAGCCTCCGATGTAGTTACAACAGTTAAAGCATACCGTATGATAAGCGAACGTGTAAAATACCCCTTACATATAGGGATTACCGAAGCGGGTACCGCATATTCGGGCATTATTAAATCGTCTGTCGGCATTGGGGCGTTATTACTCGATGGAATAGGGGACACGATAAGGGTCTCCCTTACCGACCGTCCGATAGAAGAGGTGCGGGCGGCAAAGGAAATTTTAAAGGCCACCGGAATTGTAAAATACGGGCCGGAGCTTATATCATGCCCGACTTGCGGCAGATGCAAAATAGATATAATGGGCATTGCAAAACAAGTGGAAAAAGTGCTGGAGAAAACAGATAAAAATATTAAGGTTGCAGTGATGGGCTGTGTAGTAAACGGGCCGGGCGAAGCCAAAGATGCCGATATAGGAATTGCCGGCGGTGACGGGTGCGCAGTGCTGTTTAAAAAGGGTAAAGTAATAAGTAAAATTAAAGAAAGTGAAATTCTTTCAACACTGATAAACCAAATCGAAAGGCATGGGAAATGAATACAAAAACAAGCTTGGCAGAAATATTTGATAAAACGCAAAACCCCCTGTTACATGAGGGACAGTTAATAAATATCGAAATATACAAAGAAAAAAAAGATGTTACAGTTTTTGCATCCTTTGACAGAGTTATCAGTTTTTCCGATTTGACCGGGTTACAACACCAAATATGTCAGGATTATCAGTTAGCCTCTGTTATTATTAATCCAAGATATGATAAATCGCTTTTTGATGAAACTGTATTGCACAACATCACCGACTATATCTCCGAACAAATACCGGTAGCACTAAGTGTGATGTCTGGTGCCAGTGCAGAGTATATCGACAAGGTTCTTATAATAACACTTGCCAATAATGGGGTGGAGTCGTTAAGGGAGAGTAATTACATACAAGAGGCGAAAAAGCTAATAAAAGAGCAGTTCGATATAGAGGTTGAAATTGAGATAAAGGCAAAAACCAACACCTTTGAAGAGTATGAAAACCAAAAACAACAAAAGGTGGAAGAGCTCGAAAAAAGTGCCAGACAAAAACCGCAAAACCAAACCTCCATAATATACGGCAGGCAAATTAACGGCAATGGTTTTGAGTCTATAGAAAAAATAACCGAAACAAGCGGCAAAGTACTAATTCAAGGTGAGCTTTTTAGTAAGTCCATAACCTCAAAAGAAACGAGAAACGGTAAATATATAATTACGTTTGATATCACCGACTATAACAGCAGCATAACATGTAAGCTTATCGGTGCTGATAAACAAACCTTTATGCGGCTTGACCAACGCTTAAAAAAAGGCGTTAATGTCGCTGTGCGCGGAGAGGCACAATATGATAAATACATGCGCGATATTACAGTACTTGCAGAAGATATAAATACTATACCAAAACAAGCACGAACAGATGACTCAGCCGAAAAGAGAGTCGAGCTTCATCTGCATACCAAAATGAGCTCTATGGATTCAATGGTTGACGTGGAGGATATTGTAAATAGGGCGCAACAGTGGGGACATAAAGCAATTGCGATAACGGATCATGGCGTTGTGCAAGCGTTCCCTGATGCCTTTAATACCGCCAAAGACGACTTTAAAATAATATTCGGGGTAGAGGCATACCTTGTCGATATTGGCAGACCTATAGCCTTTAACACGAATGGGCATCCGCTAACTGAAAATACCGTTGTTTTTGATATAGAAACTACAGGTTTTAACCCTCTTAAGGAAAAAATCATAGAAATAGGTGCAATAAAACTAAAGGACGGTAAGATAATTGACCAATTCAGTGCCTTTATTAACCCCGGAACACCTATTCCGCAAAAGATAATTTCACTTACCGGCATAACTGACGATATGGTGGCGGATGCCGACACAATAGAAATTGTACTGCCCCGCTTTTTGGAGTTTTGCGACACAGCATTACTTGTGGCGCATAATGCTGCTTTTGATATAAGCTTTATCAGGGAAAACGCAAAAAATCTTAACATACCCTTTACACCGGCATATATAGATACTGTTGAATTGGCAAGGGGTGTGTTGCCGGAACTGGACAAACATAAACTTGATGTTGTCGCAAAAGCACTCGAGATACCTATGCAATCCCATCACAGGGCGGTAAACGATGCACAGACAACGGCGGAAATATATTTACGGCTTGTTGAAATGGCAAGAGTGGATAACTCGGACAACATTAATGACGCTTTTGATGATAAAGCTTCAGTAAAAGATAAAAAGTATTTTCATGCGGTGATTATCGCGACAAATCAAACCGGACTTTTCAACCTGTATAAAATAATCACACAGTCACATTTAAAATATTTTCATAAAAAACCGTGCATACCAAAATCCCTTTATTTTAAACATGCAGAAGGTCTCATTATTGGCTCTGCTTGTGAACAGGGCGAACTGTTCCAGGCGATACTTGCAAAAGCACCACAAAAACAACTTGGTAAAATTGCAAGAATGTACGATTATCTTGAAATTCAACCGTTGGGCAACAACGACTTTATGATTAGAAACGGAATTGTTAAAAACAAAGACGAACTTATCAGCATTAACAAAAAAATAATTGAATTGGGTGATTATTTTAATAAGCCGGTTGTCGCCACATGTGATGTGCATTTTCTTGACCAACGCGCCAGCATATACAGAACTATTTTAATGGCGGGGCAAGGCTATGAAGATGCCCAGAATCAAGCACCCCTGTATTTTAGAACAACAGATGAAATGCTTGCCGAGTTTGATTACCTAACCCCCGAAAAAGCTTTTGAAGTTGTTGTAAAAAACACAAATAAAATTGCGGATATGTGTCAACTGTTACAACCGGTACCAAGCGGCACATTCCCACCTGTTATGGGCGATTCTAAAGAAGAAATAATTGAATTATGCAACAAAAGGGCGCGGGAAATATACGGTGACCCTCTGCCCCAAGTTGTCGAAGAGAGAATGAGCAAGGAGCTTGCGTCAATTAATAAATACGGGTTTTCGGTTATGTACCTTATCGCACACCGACTTGTTAAAAAGAGCAACGACGATGGCTACAAAGTGGGCTCGAGGGGTTCGGTGGGTTCGTCTTTTGTTGCCTTTTTGTGCGGTATAACAGAGGTAAACGCCCTTGCACCACATTATGTTTGCCCTAAATGTAAATACAGCGAGTTTATAACTGACGGAACTGTCGGTTCGGGTGTAGATATGCAAGATAAAAACTGCCCAACTTGCGGGCAAAAGCTGTTTAAAGACGGACACGACATTCCTTTCGAAACGTTCCTTGGTTTTGCAGGGGACAAAGAGCCGGATATCGACCTTAACTTTTCCGGCGAATATCAAGCTAATGCTCATAAATACACCGAAAAACTGTTCGGTAAAGATAACGTATTTCGTGCAGGCACCATCAGTACACTTGGTGAAAAAACAGCATACGGTTATGTAAAAGGTTATCTGGATAGCCGCGATATTACGGTATCAAATGCTGAAGTAAACCGTTTAGTAACAGGCTGCAGCGGTGTGAAAAAGACTTCCGGTCAGCATCCGGGCGGGATAATGATTTTGCCCAAAGGGCACGATATACATGAGTTTTGCCCTATTCAGCACCCTGCGGACGATAAAACAAAAGGGATAATAACCACTCATTTTGACTATCGCTCAATAAGCGGACGGCTGTTAAAGTTGGATATATTAGGTCATGATGACCCAACCATGATAAAATTACTTGAAGATTTAACCGGTGTCAATTCGGATACAATACCGCTTGATGATGAAGATGTAATGTCGTTGTTTTCCTCCACTAAAGCGTTAAAGGTATCACCGAAAGAAATCGGCTCCAACGTCGGTACATTAGGTGTACCGGAAATGGGGACAAAATTTGTTCGACAAAAGTTAGAAGCAACGAAACCTTCTACATTTTCGGAGCTGGTAAGAATTTCAGGCCTATCGCATGGGACGGGAGTTTGGACAAACAACGCGCAAGAGCTTATATATAACGGAACCGCCTCCCTAAGTGAGGCAATTTGCACACGTGATGATATAATGCTGTTTCTTATTTATTCCGGTTTGCCCTCAAAAGCATCTTTTGACATAATGGTAAAGGTACGAAAAGGCAAGGGCCTTTCCGATGACGATGAGCAGCTTATGTTAAAACATAATATCCCGGAATGGTATATTAACTCATGCAATAAAATATCATATATGTTCCCTAAAGCACATGCTGTAGCTTATGTTACTATGGCGCTGAAAATCGCATGGTTTAAAGTCCATCTGCCGCTTCAATATTATATTGCGCATTTTTCGGTACGTGCAGGAGAATTCAATGCCGAATATATGTGTGATGCAATCAAAGTGCGTAAAAAGCGGGACGAACTTGAATCAACACAGGGCAATAACCTTTCGGCAAAAGATAAAAGCATACTTTCAATGCTCGAATCGATTAATGAGATGTTTGCCCGAGGTATAAAGTTTATTCCTGTTGACATTCATAAATCGGATGCCATACGTTTCTTAGAATCCGACGGAGCGATATTACCTCCGCTTTGTGCCATACCCGGGTTAGGTGAATCCGTTGCCGGTTCAATTGTTGCGGCAAGGGAAGAGGAGCCTTTCAGTTCGATTGAAGATTTACACGGACGCACAAGCATAAGCAAATCGGCATTAGAGACAATGAAAGAACAAGGCTGTCTAAAAGGGTTGCCGGACAGTAATCAAATAAGTTTTTTTTAAAGGTGTGATACCGCCTATGAAAGTTGTCATTATACAAGGCCAAAAAACAGACGAAATATATTGCGCCCAAGGCACAAATTTGCTTGATGTATAAGGCGATAGGGTACACTCTGATTGCGGCGGTAGGGGCACCTGCGGCAAGTGTGGTGTCGTAATTGACGGTGTAACAGTGCTTGCTTGTAAGACCGTAGTAAATTATGATATATCAGTTGTGTTGCCGGATGAAAAAACAACCGGCATTTTAACTGAAGGGGTAAAACGACCAATATCCACCGACGGTGAACAAGGCTTTGGTATTGCTATTGATATCGGCACAACAACAATTGCCGCCCAGCTTATACAGCTTTCCACCGGTGCGGCGCTCAAGACGGTATCGCAGTTAAATAAACAAAAAAAGTACGGCAGTGATGTTATGTCCCGATTGCATAAAGGCACCAAGCCGTTAAACCAATGTATTATTGAACAACTAAATGATATAATAGATACAATAAAAGGCGAGCATGATATAAAACGGGTATTTCTCACGGGCAATACCGCTATGCTGCACTTTGTTCAAGCCTTTGATACACGTGCTTTGGCTGTTGCGCCATATCAGCCGTATAATACGGCAATGAATACATATAGTGCTGATGATTTGGGTTTAAACGGCAAATTCCAAGTTATCACCGCACCCTGTATTGCCGGTTTTGTAGGCGGTGATACAGTCTGTGCAATACTTGCCTGCTCAATGGATGTCAGCAATAAAACAAGCCTACTTATTGATATCGGCACAAATGGTGAAATGGTTCTAAAGCATAAAAACAAGCTTGTTTGTTGCTCCACCGCGGCAGGCCCCGCCTTTGAGGGTGCTCAAATTAAGCATGGCACCGGAAGTGTCGAAGGAGCAATAAGTTCGGTATTAATAGATAGCGGCATTCATATTAAGACAATAGGGGATAAAAAGCCTATCGGAATATGCGGCAGTGGAATAATTGATGCTGCGGCGCAAATGGTAGCAAACAAAATAATTGACGAAACCGGTTTTTTAGATATGGATTTTTTACTGGCAGATGATATATATATTGTCCAAAAGGATATACGGGAAATTCAGCTTGCCAAATCGGCAATACGTTCAGGAATAGATACCTTAGTAGAAGAAACAGGCATACAGTACAATGAAATAGATAATGTGTTTTTAGCAGGTGGTATGGGTAGTTTTATTAATTTAGAAAGCGCCGCGGAAATAAAACTATTGCCTCTGCAATTAATAGATAAAACCTCAGTTAGCGGTAACGCCGCCCTTGGCGGCGCAATAGCTATGTTGGTAAGTGAGAAAATACGCACCGCCGCAGAGCTAATAGCCAAAACAACACAGCACATAGAGCTCTCATCAAGCAGCTTATTTAACGATGCTTTTGTTTCAAACCTCTTGTTCTAAAATCTTACAGTTGCCGACAAACACGCACCCTTCCTCCGCTGCAAGTGAGTACGCAGTATGCTCTCCCTTTATATTTGCCTCTTTTTTAACGCAAAGCTGACCTTTTGCAGTAATGTCCCCGACTATTATACCGGCAACAATTATATTATCGGCGGATATACTGCCTTCTATTTGTGCCGTTTCTCCGACAACCAAATCGCCACTGACTTTTATTGTACCGTTAATTCTTCCGTCAATTTTGCAATTGCCAATCACGGTAAAATCGCCATCAACCGTCGTCTTCTTACCGATCAAAGTATCTATTTTAATTATTTCCCTTTTGGCCGTTATTTTTTTTGATAATAACGCCTTCGTCTTGTTATAAAGATCTGAAAGTTTCTTACTCATAACACAATAACCTCCATTATATATTGCGGTAATCGATTAACTGTCTAAGGTTTCTTTCTATTTCAAGCTTAAGCGAAATACTTTCGGCACATGAATAAAAAACCAAGAGCAGCTTTGTGCCGACGATAACACCTCCGAAAACCGATGCCGCAATAAACACTATTTCATTAAAAAAATACACATACCCCACACTGCAGCCTATTGTTATACAAGCAACAAGACTAAACCACGCAAGCACCTTATACAGCTTTGACAAAAAGTTAAGAACAGGGAATCTTTCATCCTCAGCTTTACTGTCAGTATGTGATATTACATCCTGTTTAGCTTTGTTTTGTTTGTTTGAGGGTACCACCGCTACTGCATTATGTATTAAAGTGTTTACGATGTCTGCATATTCGCTCCCGAGTTTTCTGTTGGTAACTTCGGCAAGCAAATTTTTTAATTCGATTAAATCATGTCCTGATTGTGAGTTATTAATGTCTTCAATCAACTTTATAACCTCTTGATCGGATAGTTCTCTTAAATCAACATCAACCATCATGGGCACCGCCTCTTTTAACGTTGTAATACTAAATTTAAATAAACTTTTGTATTAATATTGAATGCTAACCTTCATGTTTTGCTCGTCCCATGTTACAGTGGCGCCAAGTGTCTTTTCAAAAAGGTCAAGGGACACTAACGTTCTGTCCTCCACCTCAATTGGGGCAGCATCAAGCACGAACGAATTGTTGTTTACAAACGCCTTGGGATTGTTTATTTGAATAATTAGGAATTGCGCCTGTCCGTTTTTGTCCGATAAATATGTGCTAATAGTTCTCGTCTCACCATCGTACATCACCGAGCTGTTGAGTTTTTCAAAAATAAATCGCATCGGCACCATAACCCGGTCTTGTATTATTTGTGGTTGAACATCAAACTCAACCGCTTCATCATTTACCAAAACCTCAATGTTATTTGCCGAAAAACCCGTTATGCAGATAATCAACACCAATAAAATTGCAAATAAGCTTTTTTTCAAAGTTTTCACTCCTTTTTATCTTCATCGCATTCTATCTCGTCTTCATGCTCTGTTCGCGCTAACCCGACTATTTTAACACCCTCATCCAGTCTCATAAGCGTAACCCCTTTGGTAACGCGACCTATTGTGTTAATACCTTTTACCGCCATACGTATTATAGTACCCTCGGATGTTATCAGCATTATATCGTCGTGGTTGTCAACTATTTTTATCCCCGCGACATGACCGGTGTGCGGTGTTATATTATATGTCTTAACACCATAGCCGCCTCTTTTTTGGGTTTTATATTCATTGACATCTGTCCTTTTACCGAAACCGTTTTCCGACACAATCAATAGATTTGCGCCCTCTCTGCAAACGCTCATGCCAACAACATAATCATCTTTACGAAGACGTATCCCGCGGACACCATGAGCTAATCTGCCCATCTGACGAACGTCTTTTTCGTTAAACCTTATTGCCATTCCGTTATATGTGCCGATAACCACATCGCAGTTACCGTCAGTCAGTTTAACCCGTATTAATTCATCCTCCGGTGCAAGCCCGATAGCGAGTATACCCCCTTTTCGAGAGGTGTTGTATTCCATAAGCGCAGTTTTCTTGACCGTACCTTTTTAGGTCATCATAATAAGATATTTATCTTCTTGGAATTCTTTTACCGGAATTACCGCAGTTACTTTTTCGCCCTGATCAAGCATAAGCAAATTCACAATCGCTGTTCCCCTTGCTGTTCTTCCCGCCTCAGGGATTTGATATGCCTTCATTCTGTACATCCTGCCCTTATCGGTAAAGAATAATAAAAACGCATGTGTGGAACAAGTAAACATTGTTTCTACAAAATCTTCTTCCCGTGTTTGAATCCCGATTATACCTTTCCCACCCCGGCGCTGTTCTTTGTACGTGTCGCAAGGCAGCCTTTTTATATAGCCAAAATGTGTCATTGTTATTACATTTTGCTCTTCTTCTATTAAGTCCTCAATATCAATATCATCATAGTTTGTAACTATTTCTGTTCGTCTTTCATCGCCATATTTCTCTTTTATAACGGTAAGCTCGTCTGAAATAATACCAAGCACCATTTCTTCGCTTGCAAGTATCTCGGTATAATACTGTATCTTTTTCATAAGCTCATCGTGTTCTGCATCGATTTTCTCACGCTCGATACCTGAGAGCCGTGCAAGACGCATATCTAAAATAGCTTGCGCTTGGATATCCGAAAGTAAAAACCGTTCTATTAAATCCGTCTTAGCGGTATTATAGCTTGTTCTAATCGTTTTAATTACCTCGTCAATATT
>JAAZFB010000109.1 GCA_012511915.1 Clostridiaceae bacterium | reverse complement strand
GTTTATACCATGTATCTATCTGTAAGTGAAGTAAAAAATGACGGAAGCAGTATTAAGGCAATAGAAAACGAAAAAGGCTGTGAAGTAGTCATTAAAAGAAATGCACCGCCTACCCCTGTTATATCGGTGGAAAGCGAAGCGGTTAATGTTCATTATCCTGATGAAACTCTATCAGATAGCTTAAACCAGCCTGACATAAAAGCTTTATATAAACGGGAATACAAAGCGGTTATGGATAACCGACCCGACACAAATATCTATAAACCCTACACCACACCTTTTACGTCTGATGACATGGTTGTGACCGCACTCTATACCGATATGGCAGGCAATATCGCCACAGCATCTAAGCGAATTTACAAAAGCGGCTCAGACGGCGGAGAAGGCAGTATTGCTACCGACGGTAATACCGCAACCATTGACGAAAGCCGCCCTGCAAACACTTATTACATCGGAACAAGGAGGGATAAACAGACAGGTATTAACAGTAATATGCTAAAATTTCTAAATTAACGGAGGGATTAAAGTGAAAAAACCTATTATCGCTATTTTGGCAGCAGTAATTGTAATTGCTTTGATTTTTGCAGTGATGTATTTTAACAACCCGGAGGAAAATGATTTTTCAGAAAAGGAAATCATATCGGTTACCGCTGAGGATTTACAAGAGTACCGTAATAACATTGGTAACAGCATGGACATTAAGAAAAGCATTTTACTTATTTTCAACACACAGGAGGAATGCCAAAACTTTATTAACGAACACGGTGATGCCGACAACCCTCTCTCGGCAGGGGTAGGCATTGCCCCTCAAATGGAGGACGGATATTATAATGTAGTGGGCAATTCAGTATTCGAAACTATTTTTGACAGCTTGCAAGACGGCGAATATGCTAAAGAGACGATAGAATTTGGCGGGGCGTTTTGTTATTTCAAACGCCTTGAAAATTATAGTGTAACCAATAACGATGAGGACTTAACAGAGTTTATCAGGCAAGAAAAAAGCATGGAAAGGGGCGGTGAAATCAATGAAGAAAATAATTAGTATAGTTTTGGTATTTGTTTTCATGTTCAGCTTCATTACTGTTAATGCTGAAGACAAAAAAGCAGAATATGAGCTATGGGTAGAATCCCCCTATGTTACAAGCGGACTGACATATAATGACCTTAATATTTATAGGGCACAGTCTATTGGAGAGTTAGCCTTATACCCTTTATCCCGCTTGGGCAGTAATTATTACCTTGCAATCTGTGAAGAAAAAGTCTCCAATGGCGGATACAATGGCAAAACAAAAACAAGCTATCTTTATTGCTATATTATTCTTGTAAACAATGGCGATTTTATTATTATATCACAGCAAAGCCTTGGGGAAGAATATTACTGGGACAGAGGTGTTGCCATTCAAAATTTAGTATCCACTGTTAGCAATTCAACATGGTATGCAACACAAAATTCAGAGGTTCCATATTATGCGATAGAGGCTCAGGGAAAATACTCCAACTACAACTACACCGAATACTATGAACAGCTTATTATCACAAGCGGAGGGAGAATATATCGTTTTTCCCAAAATGCTGAATATGGCTGTGAGGAAAACGCCACAGCATATAACGGTCTTTTGTATGCCACATCATATCGGTATCGTTCCGGCTCCAGTTATCCCTACTATATGATTGATAGATCTAATGCCGCGAGACTAAAACCATATATTTTTCAAGGCGGTACGGTAAGCTACGGAACTCATATGGATGTAAAGACAAGTGAGATGACCACAGCCAATGGATACACAATGTATAAGGGCAACTTTGGCTCCAATGTATCCACAACAAGCACAAGCATTATAAGCCAAAACGGTAACACCTTTCCTGATGGGCGTAGTGTTTCAGCCAGTTGGATGGGTATGGGTAGCAGTCTTTATGAAGTATGGTACACAATAAAAAATGCTGATGGAACTACAAAGTCAAAAGGACCCACAGGGTATTCCACCGCATTCTCAAGTGTTTTTAACACCTTAAACCTTATGTCCATTGCTATCAACAATTCTAAGTTTGTGGTATGCGTTAATCAAGTTGGACACTCATTTATAAAAGAATACTATCGTGTTGCGGTGGTGGAGGAAACAATCTCCGGCGAAATTATAAGTGGTGGCGGCAGTATCGGCACAAAAAATATTACTCCGCCGAATACTACGGACACCGAGCCTGCTTTAAGCAGTATTGACTTTGCACAGGAGGACTTGCCTCTCGGATATAATATCCGAAATAACGTGATTGATAGCGGCAAATTAGATGTTACTTTAAGACAACAAGTAAATTCGATAAGGCTAAATGATATTGTAATACTTAAAAAGAGCGGTTATGTTAGCGGAGGACAGAACACAGGAACAAGCATTCCCTATTACAGCAACTATGATTATAGCTTTGGCAGTAACTATATCCGATTTTACAGCAACGGTCAAAATTTTCTGTGGTACTGCTACTATCCCGAAACTTTGAGGGTAGGAACATACAATAAAACATACTACATCGGCGATAAGACCATTTATGTAACAATTAAAGTCATAGCCGCACCTACTAATAATGGCACAACAACGGTGGTATTTTAAAATGATGATATTATTTTTCATAATCGGCTGTATTTTTGGCAGCTTTATAAATGTAGTATTATCACGAAAAGATTGGTACAAGGGGCGGTCAAGATGTGATACTTGTGGATATGTTCTAAAATGGGTTGACTTAATTCCGATAATTAGTTTTTGTTTGTTGAAAGGGAAATGCCGCAAGTGTCATAGTAAAATCGGTGCTTTGCACCTTGCAAGCGAACTTTATATGGGTTGTGGTTTTGCGGTAGTGAGTATCTACTTTCAGCATAGTATGATGGCGGCGATGATTCAAATTGCCGCCATTATATTTTTAGGGATATACGCTATTAGTGACACAAAAGAGTACGCTGTTTCCACCCTATATCTGTATGGTGGACTGATGACGGTTTCTCTATTGCGTATGATAGATATTTTAAGTATGGCAGATGCACAAAAAGCGGCTATTTTTGTCATAACTCACGGAATAGTTTATGCAGTATTTCGGCTTGTTGCAAAAAAAGTTCAAAATCATATTGGCGAGGGGGATTTTGATATTTTCATGTTAATTCTTTTAGCGGTCGGAGCATTTAAAACTTTAATTTGTATCACCATTGCTTCCGTTATTGGTACAGCCTTATATCTTCCCCTTGTCATAAATAAAAAACATGAACGAGCAAAGCCCATACCATTAGCCCCACTTTTGTATGTTGGCTTTGTTATCACACTTTTGGGAGGAGTTGCAATTTGAAAAAGGTTATATATTTTTTGATGGGTTTTATCCTATCAAGTGCATTATTTATCTGCTACATAAACTTTTTGCCCGTTGGTAGCATTGACGGGAAAGTAATTTTCAAGCATGAACTTGATGCACGATTAAATTGGTTAGCAGATAACACCATTAAAAACATTGGCAAAGACTTAGCCTTTGAAAAGGCAATGTCGGATTTGGGCATTCACATTAGTGAAGCCGAAGTAGGCAAAGAATGGGATAGCACGGTCGAGCGATACGGTGGAATAGACGAACTTCGTCAAATTCTGCTTGATACACAGGGCAATGAGGACAGCTTAAAAAACAATATTAAGAAAGGGATCATGCAGGAAAAAGCAATCAAACATTTTACAGCTTCTGTTCCACCGAATGAGGACAATACTGATTTTCAAATGGAAGAAGGTGCAAGGCTTTATGAGAAATATATTAAAGAATACGAGGAAAAGGTTATTATTAAAATTTATTAACTATGGTGATGCCATATGAAACATGATTATAAGACAGAATTTTGGCTATGGGCAGCAGGCTCACTGGTAGTTATTTGGCTTGCAATAATTTTTGCAGGTAGCTATGAGGAGGGATATAATTTAATTGAAATAATGGAAAGCCTGACTTTGGCTTTGCAAACTCCGTTTTCAATGAAGTGGTCACAGAACACATTAAAAACTATAGGGGCTTTCTTATTTGCCTATGCAATGGGTGTTGGTTTTTATTACGCAATAAAAGAAAACCGCCGCCCCGGGGAGGAACATGGCTCTGCTAAGTGGGGGAATATTCGAAGTATTGTAAAAAGGTATAAAAACTATAAGGAGGAAAGTCAAAACCTCATTTTAAGTAAAACCATGCGTTTGGGGCTTGATGGCAAGAAACACCGCCGAAACTTAAATGTTTTGGTGGTCGGCGGCTCAGGCAGCGGAAAGACAAGGTTTTATGCAAAGCCGAACATCATGCAATGCAACACCTCTTTTATTATTACCGACCCTAAAGCCGAAATCCTCCGCTCTACATCGCCTCTTTTGATTGAACAAGGGTATGATATTAAAGTATTCAACCTCATCAATCCGACAGAGTCAGACGGGTACAATCCCTTTGTTTACCTACAGGACGATAAAGATGTTATTAAGCTGATTACAAATTTAATCCGCAACACAACACCGAAAAACGCCTCACAAAATGACCCCTTTTGGGAAAGAGCCGAAATAGCTCTTGACACAGCACTTATTTTATATCTGCTGCACAAAGCACCGCCGGACGAGCAAAATTTTGAAACGGTTATGTATATGATTGAGAACGGTGCGGTAAGCGAGGAGGACGAAAGCTATAAAAGTCCTCTTGATTTGTTGTTTGACAGCCTTAGAGAAAAAGAGCCAAATCATATTGCAGTCAGACAATACGAT
>JAAZFB010000108.1 GCA_012511915.1 Clostridiaceae bacterium | reverse complement strand
TGAAGCAATTTGCAAGAACCCCGAATTGTGGAAGAAAACTTATCCGCACCCCACATTTGTTGACCTCCTAAAAAATGTGGAGCGTATGCTTGCGGGAAGTAAGTCTCCTGTTTGGATTCATGGTGCTTATGGTACGGGCAAAAGCCAATGTGCTTATACCCTGAAGAGAATCCTCGAAGTTCCCGAAGCAGAACTGCGTGAATATTGGGAAGACGATAGGTATAAACATGTGTTTCAAACGAATGCAAATAAAGATCTGCTTAGTAGGTTGCTCGGTCATAAAGAACGAAAAATCGTAACGGCATATCGTTATGCCAGCGGCGGCATTAACGGCACTCGTGATTTGCTTCTTGCTGTGCAAGATAGCGTAAAGGCGGCGCTTGTGGAAGCGGGTGTTTCCTACCAGGGGGAAAACACTCTGCGTGACAGTGTTATTGCATGGCTTGAAGACCCGCTAAACAAAAAGCACTTTGACGAGTATCTGCAGCTACCAGAATTTTCGAGTCGCTTCTCTCAATCTACGGCTGACGAAGTGCTGAAAGATCTTCATAAGGGTGGCGAGCTAAAAGAGTTGATGGAAAACATTTTTTATCTCTCTGATAAACGTGGCATTACCGCGTTTGAGCTCAACACTGATAGGCTAATTGATTGGCTTAATGACATCATCAATAAAAACGAGATTAAAATTGTTCTTATATGGGACGAGTTTTCGTCGTATTTCAAGAATAATAGAAACTCACTCGATGAATTTCAAAAGATTGCAAGCCTCGCCCAAAGTACTGCGTTCTACTTTGTAGTTGTTACGCACCAAACATCAAGTGTAATCACAAACTCACAAGATCAAGCATGGAAGGTCGTTCAACAACGTTATGAGTTTACAGAAATTACTCTGCCTGATAGCATAGCATTTGATCTTATCGGTAGTGCTCTTGAAGTGAATCCTGCTGCCAAAAGCACATGGGAAAGCACTGCAAATAATCTCTATGCACTTGTACCGGAATCAAGTCGTGCTGTTATGCAAATGGCGAGTATTACGAATGATGAAGTTATAAAAAAAATTATGCCAATTCATCCATATGCAGCAATGGTCTTGAAGTACATAGCGGAGGCATTTGAGGCAAACCAGCGTAGCATGTTCGACTTTATTAAAACAGCTGACAACGAGGATGTTAAGGCATTTCAATGGTTTATCTCAAATACCGCAACAGATGACGAGCGCCCTTTGTTAACGGTTGATTTACTGTGGAACTTTTTCTATGAAAAAGGTAGAAATAATCTCACGGCTGATATTCAATCAATTCTCGATACGTACCCGCGCCAACAAAATTTGAGCAGAAAAGAACAATCTGTCTTGAAGACGATTCTTATTATCCAAGCGATCGACCAAAGGACGGGGAATCAGATAGAACTGTTCCGTCTTACAGATAAAAATCTATCGCTTGCCTTTGAGGGCATTTCTGAACTGGAAGGAAATGCCGCAGTTTCCATTGCCAAAAAGCTTGTTAACGATGGTGTGTTGATTAAACGTAAAATCGGTAATAATCAAGAGGTTTACGCTGTTGTTGCTCTTGCGGGTGACCAAGCAAAAATTGAGAAGAACAAAAATGATCTGCGTTCAAGCTTAACGACTGCTAAACTTATTGCAGAGTGTGATTTGGCAAGTGTGTTGCCACTGACTCCTGCGCTAAAATTACGATTCGATATTGATCCGCCGAACGGTAAATTACTTACAGCCTCAGCAGGTTCGGATTTTACCAGATTGCTGACTTCTCTTAAAAGTAAGGACTATGGATGGCGTTTCATTGCCGTTCTTTGCTTTGCCAAAGATGATACGGAAGTACCATTATTTCGTAAAGCGATCGAACAAGCCGCTGCAAGCGAAGATTATAAGCATATCATCTTTATTGATGCACTCTCAACGCCACTTGGATCAGATGCCTTTGAGCGATATGTAGAGTTTCAAGCCATGTCTATGTATTACAGCAGTAACGATAAAGACCTTGCGAGGAAGTACGCGAAAGATGCACAAAACATCCTCGATACCGAATGGAAAAACAGTATTGAAAAGGGAGCGTTTATCGTTTACACCGCAGCAAATCGTGCAGGTGAGCGTCAGCCTAACGCAACGGGTGTAATTAGTACGCTTCACAGCCTCGCTCTTACAAAATATCCTATTGCTTTGGACTTCCACAAAG
>JAAZFB010000107.1 GCA_012511915.1 Clostridiaceae bacterium | reverse complement strand
GAAAAGCTCAATGCAGAATATGATATTTCAGTAGACCGCAGAACCATTTATCGCAATGTTGGCCACCTGGTCGATTTTGGTTATGACATCTCCACACACGAGGAAAATGGTATGGGGTATTATCTGAGAGAACGAGACTTTGAAACCTCGGAGCTCCGTCTGCTGGCGGATGCTGTATTCACGGCTGAATTTATCCCGGAAAAAGAGGGGAAAACTCTGATCCGCAAACTACAGAAGCTGGGAAGTGTCCATCAAACGAAGCCTTTGAACCGTTTGTCCGCTATAAAGGTAAATCGCAAGAGTCCTAACAAGGAGATCTTCTATAATATCGAGGTTCTGGATGAAGCTATCACAAAGGAACGCTGCGTTGAATTTGAATATGTCATGTTTGACATGAGCTTGAAGCAAGTTCCTAAAAGAGAAGAAAAGTACGTTGTGAGCCCCTATGCGCTCTACTGGAGCAACAATCAGTACTACCTTATCTCCAACATGGCTCCTCTCGAAGGTATCACCCATTTCCGCCTTGACCGCATTAAAAAGATTGTATTAACTGGCACCCGTGCAAAACCCCTTGATAAGAGTTTTGATCTAAATGATTACGTAAAAAAGGCCCTCTTCATGTTTGGAGGGCCTGCGGAAACGTTCACCATCCGGTGCGATAAAACCATTCTGAATGACGTTATCGACCGATTTGGAGATAACATCATTATAGTCGACAGCGATGAATCCACCTTCACTACAATCATCAAAGCAACAAGCCAGGGAATGCGGTTGTGGGCAATGCACTATTTTGATACCTGCCGGGTTCTTGCCCCAGAATGGCTTGTGCAGGACATGCGGAATGCACTGCAGGAGAATCTGAAGAAGTACATATGATCCGGCGCCAGCTCGTGCACGGACATAATCTCGACTTTCAAAATTATGTCTTAACTTCAACCCGTCCAAAGCGCCCTTTGAACCAAGCGGCGTTTTCAGTGTGAATTGGATAAATTACATCGGGGCTTACTGCAGACACAACCTCGCAAATAGTTTCGGCATCTGCGTAACCGCTAGTATGCAGGTAGGTATAGTGTAAGCCATCGAGAAATCTAATCATTCTTTCACTTTTATGTTTTCCTTCAACGTATCCCTTCCATATGGAATACAAAATAAGCCTCTCGTCTTCCGGATATTTGTCAATAATCCTTCGGTGGTCGTCCCTGTTCCGCACGAGCATGCAAAAGCCACGTTTGAAAAATCTATCCTCAATATTTGGACCATAAGTAACAATTTTCTGAAGATCATATAAGCTTGACCTCGGTCCGACATTCTCTCTGACAATCTTCAACACTGCCTTCTGATATGCGTCGCATAAAAAGTATCTTCCAAATGGATTTGCATGATAAAGTGAGGCTATGCGGTCAATGTTTGTGGAAGAACACAGTACAAATACATATTTTTTCTCTTTCATCAATGTGGCAGCTTGAAGTTGAAGCGCACGCTCCGTCTTAGCCTCGCCGCCATCTCGGTATAGGGTTGTGCCTTCGATAATTAGTGCATCAACCTTGCCAACATATTTTTGAAGCGTTGGCATCAGCCCCTTGCCCCTGAAACCATGCCCTCTGAAATCGCCTGTATGTAAAAGGGTTTTACCTTCTGCTTTAATTAAAAACATATAGGCGTCGAAAGCTGAGTGGTCAACCAGCAAAGGCCTTACCTCAATATCTCCGACCTTGATTGACTGCATAGGGGTATATGTGCGGAATCGTTCCACCTTATACAAATTTTCTTTATTCGTGCGGGCCGTGAGTTCAACTAAAATCTGCTTTGCAACTTTTCCAAGATAAATCGGAATATGAGGTGGAATATGCGTATGTAAACCCACGTGGTCGCTGTGATAATGGGTAATGAAAACAGCATCACAGCCCCTCAAAATCTCGCCTTCGTCAATAGGAGTTTGAGGCATAAGTTCCTCGCCAAAGTCAATTAGTATCTTTGTCGTGTCCGTGGTGATTTCGGTGATACATCCGCCAATTTGATGCGTCCCGCGGTGGATGGTTATAATCACTGTCCTTCCTCCTACTTAAATGGATAAAGATGGACCTTGTAGTTTATATTTCAAACTGTCATACCTGATGCCTGGCTTGCCCGCATTCATTTCCTCGATAACCTTATCTGTAATCAGCGGATGCAGCTTGTCTGTAAGCATGAAAGCTTGTACTTTTGTAAAAGGGGGGTTCTTGTCAACCAGGTAATTGTATCCTCGTCTTGATTGTATTACTTCGTTTGCAGAGAAGGGTGTAAATCTATTATTCTTTTCGATATACATATCATACATATAATCGGCATAAAACATCAGTTCCGTGATAATGCCAACCATATTGTTATTGCTTTTTAACTCTAAAATTACAATAGTTTCGTCAACAATAGTCCATAAATCTATTGCAGATTTTCCGCCTGTAAAGAACCGATTATCAAGATTCTTTATAGATTTTAAGAATTGCTCCTTATCAACCTTTTTCTCGAGCTTTATTTTAGGTTTTGAGAATAGGTCCTTATCAGGATCAGGCTTTTGACATTTGAATAAGCCAACTGGAAGTTGGCGAAAGATTTTATCACTGTCAATGAAAAGG
>JAAZFB010000106.1 GCA_012511915.1 Clostridiaceae bacterium | reverse complement strand
TTGCGGCAGTGCTTATTGTTGTAATACCTTTTGCTACAGCGGCAACAAGCATTATATTTTCTGTTGCGCCAACACTTGGAAAGTCAAGATGGATATGATCGCAAACTATATTATCGGCAAAGCAACGAATATATCCGTGGGACTCTTCTACGGTAATGCCGAGTTGGCGAAAAGCCTTTAAGTGCAAATCAATGGGGCGCGGACCAAGTTCACATCCTCCGGGCATTGAAATAGTTGCCTTTTGGCAACGTGATATTATAGCTCCCAAAAATATTATCGATGAACGCATTTCTCTCATCAGTGCTTCCGGTATGTAATGAGTGAAAACATTGTCTGAATTAATTATTACTTTATTCTCATGCCATTGTACGGTACATCCTAAGCCCTTTAAAATTTCAATCGAAGATGCAACATCTTTTAGTTTGGGACAGTTGTGAATTGTATTATTCCCACCGCCCAAAACGGTGGCGGCGAGAATAGGCAAAACAGCGTTTTTTGAGCTATGTACCGATACTGTCCCTTCAAGTTTTCTACCGCCTTCAATAACCATTTTGCTCATTATTGTTATCAATCCTCTCGTATTTCATTGCAATAATATAATATGCATGGGAAAATACGGAGGTGAATTATACCATAATGTAACGTACTAATCAAACATTTGGGTCGCCCAAATCAATAGGTTGCGCAGGGGCCGGCTCGGCTTTCGAAATATCAGGTGCTGCAGGCGTATTGTTATTTTGTTTTGTAGTGTTTGTTTCGTCTTGTTTCTCTTGAGTTTCTTGTCCGGCGTTATCGCTTTCCTTTTCGCCCTCTTCGTTGTTGGTTTCTCCGTCCTCATCAAGCTCTGTTTCATTGGGTATATGCTCTTCGCATATTGAATATGGTTGGGTGCCGGACTTAAAGTAGCTTGTGCGTAAGTTAGAGCAGTATTCACCAGGTAATTTACCGCTTCCTACACAGTAAGTTGCCGATACAATCCCAGAAGCTTTGGGGAATGATTTTGGGGCTAATTTTTTTTCGGTGTGTATTTGCTGCATTACCTTTCTCCAAACCGGAATACAGGGGTTTGAACCGAAAAAGGCAATAGATCGTGGGGTGTCACAACCCACCCACACAGAGGCGACATAATAGGGCGTAAAACCCACAAACCATCTGTCTACATCATTATCTGTAGTACCGGTTTTGCCACCGGTAGCGTATGCCGAATTAAATCGTGCCGAGGCACCAGTGCCATAATCTACAACGCCTTTTAACATGTTCGCCATAATAGTTGCAGTTTGTTCGGAAATAGCCTTATGACTCTGTTTTTTATTTTCTAAAATAAGCCTGCCCGAGCTGTCGAATACTTTTGTGTAAGTGATTGGTTTTGTATAAATGCCTCTGTTTACAAAAACCGAATATGCTGAGGTAAGCTCTAAGGGCGAAACGCCCTTTGAAAGTCCACCCAATGCAACTGCCAAATTAGCATCATTATTTGTAAGGGAAGTGATACCAAGGTTGTTTTGCATAAAACTGCGTGAAATGTTGGCGCCCATTCGCTCCATTATTTGAACAGGTATTGTATTAATTGACTGTTCTAAAGCATAGCTAATAGTTACATTCCCTCTAAAACCGGCATAATAATTACGCGGTGCCCAATCCCCATAAGATATTGCCTTATCTGCAAAAACCGTTGCGGGCGTTATTATATTATTTTCAACAGCGGGCGCATATACAGCAATAGGCTTTATTGCTGAGCCGGGCTGACGATACGACTGTACTGCCCTGTTTAGTGTAAGACTGGCAGTTTTTTCGCCCCTGCCGCCAACAATGCCCTTTATTTCACCACTTTGCGGCTCTATAACCACCATAGCCGATTCGGGGAATATCCCGCTTGGCGCCTTTTTAAAACTTGTTGGGTCAGCATATACCTTATCTATTGCACCTTGTACTACAGGGTCAACCGTTGAATGTATGATTAAACCACCGGAATACAGCATTTTTGCTGCAACTGCTTCGGTAAAGCCCTTATTATTCTGCAAATCACGCAATACATCGCTGACAACTTGATCGACAAAATATGATTGCCTGCTTAGGGTTTCCCTTGTTTTGCCGACAAAAGCAAGTTCCTCGGCAACCGCCTCTTCATAGGTTTGCTTGTCTATATATCCAAGCTGCTCCATTTTTGAAAGGATGAGCTCTTGCTTTTCTTTGTTATTTTCCGGCTGAATTACCGGATCGAATTTTGCCGGGTATTGGGTTATTCCGGCAATGGAGGCGCATTCGGCAAGTGATAATTCGCTGACATTTTTGCCGAAATAAAAATCAGATGCACTACCTACCCCATAACAGCCTTGGCTTAAATAAACGGTATTTATATAAAGCTCAAGGATTTGCTGTTTAGAAAGTTTTCTTTCAAGGCTTACTGCACGGATAATTTCTTTTATCTTACGGGTAAGCTTAACTTCTTTATCACCGGTGATGTTTTTGATAAGTTGTTGGGTGATTGTGCTTGCACCGCGCCCGTTTCTTCTAAGCACATAATCAAAAACCGCTTTTGAAGTGCTTTTTATATCAAAGCCTTTATGTTTAAAAAACCTCTCATCTTCAATTGCAACAAATGCTTTCCATAAGTAGTCAGGCGTATCGGTAATGTCTACCCAAACACGGTTTTCTTCGCCAGAGAGACGTTCGTATTCAATCTGTTCACCTGTCTCCTCATCGGTGTAGTACACAAAGGTTGTGGCGTTGAGGGAAAGCTCGTTAATATTAAGGTCTTTGGTTGAATCTATAACACCTAAAAGTGCACCTGAAATAATGCCTGTAGCAACTATAACGCCAACTAATGCTATACCAACAAACACTTTTAAAAACAGTTTTGTAGTATTATTCATACCTACACCTCAAAGATTAATGATTGTATTATTACAAGTATACCATAAAGCACTTGAAAAAACACCATAAATTGAATAATTATGCACAAACAGTGAAATACTCTACTAAAAGAGGAGGAATTTACCATGCGGATAAAAAAACCACTGTTTATAATCGGCACCACAGCACTATTGGCATTATATTCGGTCACCCTTTTTTTATTGGGTACGGTTTACACTGTTTCGAATAGCGCAACAACCCAAACTGCACAAAAAGGGCAGTACGTTGTAAAAGAGCATGACGGCAAAATTGCAGTATTCGAAAAAGGAAACGCTGCGCCAAAAAAAACATTGAATATCGAAGTTGCAACGCTTCGCCAATATGATAGACTCCGTTTTAAAGAGGGTGTAACGGTAAACTCGCTGTATGAGCTGTCTATGCTTGAAGAAGATTTTTCAAGCTAATACTATTCCTCATTTAAAATATTGACAAACTTTTTTTGTCAATAGCGGCCGCAATCAGCGGCCGTTACACGGAAAATAGTATCTATACTAATCCTTAATTAAAATAACAACAAAAAACTTGTATTTATTCCATCATGCTGCGTTGGAAGAACCCGTCAATACATAAAGTATTAACGGAACCTTCCGCCTTGCCTGACTAAAAAAATCCTAAGTTTTTTTTAGTTGTCTTTTAATTGAGGATTAGTATTACAAATTCGCAACTAATGAAATTTTTCTAACGCGAATTAGTATAATATCCACATTATACAGCAAAAGCAAAAAGTTTTCAATAAAAAATTGACGATAATATTAAAATATGGTATCATAAAACAAAGGAATTAACACATAGGGGGTTTTTGATATTGGCTGGTCTATTTGGTTTTTTTGACTACACAAAACCTGGAAAGGGCGTTGAAAAGGAGGAATTTAAACCGAATTTATCAACTTTTTTTCGTGTGCTTTCTACAAGGTTTTGGAAGCTTTTACAGCTTAATTTAATTTATATTATTTTCTCTCTGCCGCTTATTGCGGTAATATTCGCTTTTGTGCCTATAGGTCATGGTGAGGTTGATATTATTGCACTTTTTAAGGTTTGCATTTTTGGACTTTTATACCTTTCGGTGGTAGGGCTTGCCCCAGTTACAACGGGTTTTACATACGTTTTGCGCAACTTTTCCGGAAACAGGCATTCATGGGTATTCAGCGATTTTTTTGAACACATAAAAAAGAACTTTAAACAAGCATTACTCCTATTGGTTATAGACGTTGTCATATCGTTAATTGTCCCCTTTATATATAGTTTCTACACAAATATTACAAATATGGGCGCGGAGGTAAGTGCGTTTTATAAAAACATCAGCTTTATGGCGCGAACGTTTGTTGTGATGTTTTCTTTTATTTATTTTATAATGCATTTTTATATCTACCAGATTATGGTTACGTTTGACATGAAATTAAAACAGATACTCAAAAATTCTTTGATTTTTGCCCTTTCACATTTAATGCGCAATATTGGTGTGTTCATTATAATATTCGCCATTGCTGTGCTTAGTTTCGGTTATAATACCATTATTGGCGTTTTGCTTTCTATCTTAATTACACCAAGTTTAATTGGTTTGATAATAAACTTTACAACGCAACCGGTGGTTAGAAAGCATATGATGATCCAAACAGCTGATGATAATAAAGAGACGGAACAAAGTTAATTAACCGGTGTGTGGAAAGTGGGAAGCTAAATTGGAAGATTTTTTTTCGCGGACAGAAAATTTGCTTGGTAAACAGGCAATGTTAATACTTAAAAATTCGTCCGTTGCGGTATTTGGTTTGGGTGGTGTGGGTTCATATGCCGCAGAGGCACTTGCCAGGGTCGGAATAGGTGAGATAACGCTAATAGATTCCGATGTTGTTGACAGAACCAATTTAAACCGACAGCTTATTGCCTTAACAGACACTATCGGCGAAAAAAAAGTCGACGTTATGTCAGAACGGATTAAAAAAATAAATCCAACTGTAAAGGTTAACACCCTTTTTTGTTTTTACGATAAAAGCACCCAAGCGCTGTTTGATTTTTCAAGCTATCACTACATTGTTGATGCAATTGATACGGTAACGTCAAAACTGTTGCTTATAAAAAATGCAAAAGCTGCAAATGTTCCGATAATTAGCTGTATGGGTACCGGCAATAAAATAGACCCTACAAAATTCGAAGTTGATGATATATATTCTACCTCAATGTGTCCGCTTGCTAAGGTAATGCGAAAAGAGTTAAAGCAAATGGGTATTCCCTCGCTTTTGGTGGTCTATTCTAAAGAACCGCCCATTATGCCGCAAAACAGCCAAAATGCCCTTTGTGAGGGGAAAAGGCACATACCGGGCAGTGTTTCGTTTGTTCCACCCGTTGCCGGTTTTATTTTGGCATCAGAGGTGGTAGAAGGGCTCATCAAGGTAACATACTAATCCTCAATTAAAAAAACAAAAAACTTATCTTTATTCCGCCTTGCTCAGCAAAAATTCATCTCGAAAATATAACTCTATATTTGATTGAATTTAGTATAAAACAGATAATAAAAAATTTTAGGAAATTTGCAAGCAGCTGTTTGCAAATTTTTTTGTATATATTTATTTGATTCAGGGAAAATATAATACTAGTACTCTGTCAATTCTAAAACGTATGTTATCCGGCGAGAAAAATTTTTGTAGGAGAAGGCGGAGGAATGAGGAATACTGTACGTATTCCGATTGACGACAACGCAGTCATGCAGAAATTTTGCCGACGGTAACGTATGGAATTAGGGTTGACAGAGTAGTAG
>JAAZFB010000105.1 GCA_012511915.1 Clostridiaceae bacterium | reverse complement strand
TTCCTCACGCGGTTCTCTTTGTGTTCCTGTTTTCCTTATAGACCCACTTGTTTTTGTGTTACTTACATCAAATTTGTAGTTTTGCATTTTTTACCTGGCATCTCAATGAGTTTCGCAATCACTTAAAATAGAATTATATAACTTTGTGTATTTGTTAAACTTAGTTCTCTTCTCGAATTGCTGTGCATGTGATACGATGCTGTTTTTATCAAACTGCTGAGGATTAAAACTTTCAACAGTTTTAATCAAGCTCTTGATATCCTCTTTATCCACCACAATGCCACAACTCTCACTGATGCTTTCAGGGCTGCCGCCGGTTCGATAAGTCACAACAGGAGTTCCGCAGGCAAGAGCCTCAATATTTACAGTTGGGAAGGTATCCTCCAGAGTTGGATTTACAAACACATCCGCCGCAGAGTAAATTTCAGCCAACTCCTTTGCACTGTTAGTCTTTGCTATGCCAATTACATTGTTGGGCAGCAACTTTCTTTGGTTTTCATTTATGCCAACCATCACAACGGAGTATGGCGCCTTTAGTTGTCTTGCTAAATTAGCAAAAGCATCAAACCCCTTCTTTTTACTCCAATTGCTTGCAACACCTAAGACTATAATACGGCCATTTAAACTATGCATATGCCTAAATCGACTATCCACAGGTTTGAATACATCTAAATCAATCCCATTATTGATTACTGTTACAGGATAAACAGACAAAAAAGATTGTTTTACAAGATTTGCAAGCCAATTAGATGGCGTAACAATATGCATTTTATCTATTAAAGTAAACAATTCTTTTTTTTGGTTGAAATTCATCTTTGAATTATCATAAAACAAACTTTTTGGATAGTTTTTAGTCTGTTCGCAAGAGTAGCACCTGTTTTTCCATTTTTCACATCCTATATAGTCGAAATGAGAGCAGTGACCTGTAAAAGCCCAGCAATCATGTAAAGTCCATATTACAGGCTTATTTATTTTGGCAAAATAGCGAAACAAAAGCTCTACATTAATATAGTAGCCATGGATATTATGTAGGTGAATGATATCCGGATTGTAGGAATCGATGTCATTTATAACTTTCCTTGTAGCTCGAACTGAACCAAATCCATGCCTATCCAACAATCTGCTTTTCAGTACATGAATATTATTACCAAAGTTACTTCCGATTCGAATTGTTCTAATATCTTTAGGAGCACTTTCTCTGCCGAAAGCAATTGTGCAATCATGACTCTGTTCCATAAGTATATTATATAGATCCGCAACTATTCTTCCGGTGCTTCCAACTCCGCAAACAGAATTAATCTGTAAAATTTTCATATCTTATAACACAGCCTATACTAATTGATTTCTTTATACATTATATTAAGAATATCTATAAATTTCATTGTGGATTGCTTGCGGGAAAAGCCCTCAAGGACAAATTTGTGGGCGTTTTCCCCATATTTCGCTCCTTTATCCGCCGAATTGTATATCTGTAAAATTGCTTCCTTAAGCTTTTCGGGCGAATCCGGCTCGATTGCTATGCCACAGTTGCCCCTGCGCACAAATTCGCTTAATTCACTGTCAATGTCAAAACAGCTTATCATTGTCTGGCCTGCCGACATAATAGTCCATGTTTTGCTTGGGAACCCATTGTTTGAGGTGCCCTTTTTCCCGATAACAAGCCCAATGTTGCCTAGGTTATACACCTCGCAAGCCCGAGTCAAAGGGAAAAGCGGAAAAATCACAAGGTTTTTCAGCTTTTTCCTTTTAATGTAATCATGGATAATCTTTTCCCTCGAACCACCACCGATAATAATAAATTGAATATTCGGATAATCAGAAAGCGCCTTAGCTGCATCAATCATAATTTCTACATTTTGCGGAACACCTAAATTGCCACAATATGTCACATAAAATTTGTTTCTGTCCAAACCCAACTCGTCAAAAAGCTTGTTTTCCTCCCTGCTAATCGGATATATCCTGTCCGTATCAATCCAGTTGTATATTACGCTGACCTTACTATCATTGAAGCCGGAGTCGATATGATACTGCTTGAATTTTTCCGAAATTGTAATCGTATGGGTGCTTCCCTTTCTGGAAATGTATTCTATTATTCTCGCAATGTGGTATAGGATTTTTTTCTGTAGCTTAGCCTTGGCAATGCCAGTAGTAAGGATCGATTCCGAAACAACATCCTGCTCCCAGTACAGCAGCGGCTTTTTCATCAGTTTCGCAGCCAGTATGCATAAAGGTGGCAAGGTAGGGGGCGTTGAATGCGTCATGATAACGTCGCAATCCTTTAAAGAAACCAGTTTCCTGTACATTCGGTACGATTCGTCAATATATCTCAGCATTCTTGTCAAAAGCCCTTGTCCAGCAAATTTTGATTGAATGCGGTGCACTTTGCAGTTATCCTTATAACCCTCGGGCAACCCTTTGAATTTAGCAGACACCGATACTATCATCTCAACCTCTATGCCATTCTTCTGAAAATCCTCCACCAAATCAATTGCCAAATGATTTCCCGCAGAATTTTCCGGTGAGTAGCTGGGTCGCAGCATAACTAATTTCAAAAGCGATTCCTCCATTCAAATTCGATGCTTGTTCTTCAAACTCCCATGACATATTTTAATGCTTTAATGCTTTTCAGCCGGTTAATTCTCCTGATTGCTTCGATAACCAGGACCGGTAGCACCCATCCGCAAATCAGCAGGATGAAAAATGCCGGCATGGCATCAAGGTGAAGTATTTGATTCACAACAAAACGTACAACCACCATGCAAGGCCAGTGCAAAATGTAAATCCCAAAGGAATTTCTGGCCACAGACTCAATAAAGCTATTGAAAATGTTATACGCAATCGGAAAATAAAACAGTACCAGTAAAACAGAAGAGCACAAGATAAAATCATTGATTTTTATGTTCCCGTTATACTTCCATACAACGGTTGTAACGACCGCAGACAATACAAACAACGCAAAATACATTTTGCTCCTGTCTTTTCCTTGCGGAGTGTCGGCGGCCCGCATCCCCGCAAGCAGCATGCCCATCCAAAAATATATTAGATTTCTCGTTAAATCGTTCAAGCAAAGCACCATGGTGGACACTTTATAGTAATTCAGCAACAGGAGAGCGGATGTTGCCAATAAAATGCCCAGCTTCCTCTTCGAAAGGAAATATAACACGTAAGAAAGCACGTAAATCTCAAACAATGCGAACAGGAACCATGTATGCCCCCAGATGTTCGCTTTTGGGACCACGAGAAGATTAGCAAAATATTTCAGCGAAAGCAGATGACGGTCGACCAATATTATTTTAGGAATCAAAAACAAAAAATTCCACACGAAATAAGGTACAAGCAGTTGAATCGCTTTCTTTTTGAGCAGCTCGCCATACGTATATTTTGTAAATCCGCCGTTATGGCTGAAAAGATAGCCCGACATAAAAAAGAACAGCGGCATATGAAAGATATATAACCATGCTTTGATGCCCAGCATGTGTTCATTCATTTATATGCCATTCATAGCATGACCGAATATAACAAAAACCGGCCCTATAAATTGTAAAAATGATATGTACGATAACCTATTCTTCATTGCCACCCTCCTAAAAGGAAATTTTTAAGCCATATTCATCAATACATTCTTTCAACTGCTCAATGGTTGAGTTTTCCAATTTGATTCCGTTTGCAAGATTGTTATCCCTTATTCTTCTTTTATTGTCGCCGGGCAGTACTATGATGCTGTCTCCTATCGCGTTGGAGTTTCTGATGATATTTATATAGTCATCCATTACGGCTAAAAAGTCGTTATCGGAAACAACCGCCGGGTCAATAACTATAAATGTTTGCCCGACATTCATGCCTTTATTATCCTTGGAGTAAAACTTTCCTACATTATTTGAAAAAGATGCTCCCGAAATAACACCCGACAGAACATCTATGGTCAGCGCCAATCCATATCCCTTGAATCCGCCCATAGGAAGCACCAGCCCCCTGATCGCCTCAATGGGGTCGGTGGTCGGGTTACCTTGCTCGTCCAAGGCCCAACCGTCCGGTATTTTTTTATTACTTAGGCGTGCTTCGTTGATTTTGGATTTTGCCACTTTGCTGGTTGCCATATCAAAAATTATTGTTCCGTTTGATTTTGACGGAATAGCCACAGCAAACGGGTTTGTCCCTAAAAGCTTGTCCTTTCCGTTCCAAACCGGCATTGCCGCCGGACTGTTGCAAAAAGTAAGACCGATTACATTCCGCTTTGCCGCTTGAAGGGGGTAATAAAAAGCAGGACCGTAAGTGTTTGCGTTTTTGCACAACACCGTATATATGCCCGTATTCTTAGCCATGCTTATCGCTTTTTCCATGCAAAAAGTAGCAGAAACAACACCAATTGCATTATCCGCATCAACAACATAAAACGAGGTGGTTTCTTTAACTACATTTAATTTTGGATTTAGGTTGTAACCACCGCTATTTATTTTTTTGAGGTGGGCAGGCAGCGTAGCCATTCCATGAGTATGAACACCGCATAAGTCCGCCTCGACAAAGCAGTCAATAACTAAATGCGCCTGCTCGCTGCTCAGCTTGGCTGCAAGCAATAGCTCAGTACCGATTTCTTTAAGCTTTTCAGGGCAAATCCTATTGTTTTTTTGCAAGCAATTTTTTCCTATCATGACGCACCCTCTACAATTTCTTTCACTTTGCTTATAACGACCTGATGATTTTCTTCAAAATAAGAGATATCCATATCACACAAGCTCCGCTCATAATCCCTGATTTCCTTGACACCGTTTATAAAAATCCACTTTATTTCATCATCATTATACGAATTGCCGGTATTTACAAAACTTCGCGAAAGAATCGCCATGCTCGAGCCTAAACGATAATGCTCGGCTACGATATGCTCGGCAGGGAGAAGTCCCTGACACAATCGCGCAATCCCTCCGAAGCCATAGGTAATATCTTGTTCCTGAAACTTTTTACAAAGCATATCAACAGTACCATCCGCCAACGGCTCAAACATAAATTTCATGCCGCATCCAAGATGCAAATCATTTAACCCAATATGTATCATATCAATTCCATCAACAGATAGAATCTCATCAATATTATTTACGGCAGAAGGCGTTTCAACTAACAAGCATGTAATAGCTCGTCCATCAACAATTCCAATAAATTTTTCAACCTCTTTTGTTGTTGAAAAAAAAGGAAGCATAACAATATCCGCACCGTTTGAAATTACACTTTCTATTTCTTTTTGAGAGTTTTCATAGATAGGGTTTACCCTAACAAGCAATTTTGCTTTTCTCAACACACTCTTAACCTTTGGGATATCACTTATGCTATGCATTGATATAACTGTATCTAAATGCCCCTGCCTTTGGTGCTTACCATTAACTTCGAGGTCAATAAAAATTATATCCACACCACTTTTTTCAGCTATCCTTGCCACATTTTCATTATTTGTAATATACATTAATTTTAAAGCCATAAGAATAACCTCTAATCTAATGCTAGTATTTTTTATGCACACTAATATTACTTAAACCTTAACTTCTGTATTGATCGACTGTGTAGACTTTTCAGCTGTTTTGATTGTATTAATGTTGCCTTCCATGGTGCAAATTTTAATTATTGTTTTAAAGAATATCTTTAAATCAAATAAAAACGATAAATTTTCGACATATTCCACATCAAACTCAATACGCTTATCCCATTTAATACCCTTACGCCCATTAACTTGAGCCCAACCTGTGACACCCGGGTGAACACTGAAACGTTTTTTTTGCTCATCAGTATAACTTTCCAGTGGCCATGGGTGATATGTAAGAGGCGGCCGGGGCCCTATTAGTGCCATCTCGCTTTTAAGGATGTTAATAAATTGTGGTAATTCATCAATACTAAGTCGTCTTAATATCCGACCGACACGGCTGACTCGAGAGTCGTTCTCTGCAGAGTAAACACCGCTGCCGATCTGCTCTGCTCCCACAATCATAGTACGAAACTTATAGATTTCAAAGATTTTACCATCCTTGCCCAATCTTTTCTGCTTGAAAATTACGGGGCCTTCTGAGTCAACTTTAATTACAATAGCTATAAGTGCCAAAAAAGGAGAGAGCACTATTAACCCTATCAAAGAAATAACAATGTCGATGACTCTTTTAATAATTAAGTACATAAGCACACCTACCTTAAAAAACTGATTCAAGAAAATCCTCTGCTGTTGGCAGATCATTTCGTGTTATAATCTTACCACTATCAATCTTCTCATAAGCTTTAACTACACAATGTGATTTTACAATTGAACCACAATCTAAATGACATGCATACGCGATAAATGTATCATGATCAACTATTGTACCTAAGCCTATAATGCAATATCTTTCAATGACAGTATTTGCATTAATCGTTGCATGTGCCATAACTATAGTCCCCGGATATACCGAGGCCGAAGGGCTAATATAAGATGAAGGGTGAATTAACACTGGAATTGTGAAGCCACTCTCTCTAAGTTTTTCTCCCCATTTGAAACGCAGTTCATTCGCTTCGAAAGCAGGGAATACATAACTATACTCACCTAAAAATTGTTCATGGTTAATACACTTTCCAATAGCAAGCTCACAACTTTGGTCATCATCCAAAAAATCGATTTTATCAAAAACCTTCATTGCTTCCGCTACCTCTTTAACAACTCTGCCAAGACCTCCCGCACCTAATATTAGCAGATTTTTATTCATCAATATCACCTCGTTTGTAATTTTATTTACGGTCTAACTTCCCCTTGGATATATAATAAGAACAGTAAATTTGATATTATAATTTCATGCCTTTGAATTTTTTGAATTTTCATATCACGAAACATAAAATTTATATGAAACTACTAAAACCCTTATATTGCAAGGCTTAGGAGGTTTATCTCTTTCCAATATCCACCCCTCATATCACCCTTTAGGATACTGAACGCCTCAGGCAGCTCATCAAGACTTGTTGATCGGAGAATCTTACCAAACTTCGGCAACCGCTGTTCATCAGGAAGCAGTTCGCCGTTCTCGTCCTTCTCATCCGTCATAGTACGGAATTTGTACATGTAGAAAATTGTTTCTTTCCCATTCTTAGTTATTCCGGGTCTCGGTTGCTTAAATAACACGGGAGAACCAAGTTTGATGCGGACAAGTATTGCAATAATGATGTAGAGCCAAAAGAAAACAATGATTGCAAGAAGAGAACAAAAAATATCAAGAAGACGCTTTATGTATTTCTCGTAGAAACCGACTTTTCTATGTATTCCCATCTTTTTTTCCTCACTCAAAACAAGCACTGATAACTTCAATAATCTTCTCTTGCTCTTCAGCAGTCATCTTGTTGTCACTTGGCAAGCAGCATCCTCTATATCATTAGTCAGCAGGCATCCACCGGCTGATCCAGTGATAATCTTATTGCCGTTATAGCTCACAGCACTGTAGTCACCGAATGTACCACACTTGATGCCATTCAACTCTGCCCCCATAGCCTCGGCAGCATCCTCGATTAACAACGCGCCGTGTTTATCACAGATCTCTCTAATCCTCTTCATGTCTCCAGGGAATCCATAGAGTTCCGCACAGACAACAAGCTTCACCTCTGGGTAGAGTTCAAAAGCTCGTTCTAACGCTTCCGGGTCCATATTCCAGGAACTCTCTTCCGTGTCGATGAACACAGGAATACCGCCCTCATACACAACTGGATTAACCGTTGCATTGAAGGTCATATCTGAACAGAACACTCTCCTACCTTCCAACGCACCGTGACTTATCTGTGCTCTCCCATATAATCTCTCGCCTGCTAATTTACAACACAGGTGCAATGCAGCAGTACAGCAAGAAAGACCGACGGCATATTTCATACCACTTTTCTCAGCAGCAATCCGCTCAACCTCGTTAATATTTTCGCCGACTGTGCTCATCCAGTTAGTCTCATATGCTTCGGTCATGTACTTAAGTTCTTCCCCGTGCATAGTAGGAGAAGCCAGCCATATTTTATTTTTGAACGGCTCAATGTCTTTTCTTATGTACATTCTGTATGTCCCCTTGTTAATGATTAATGTATATGTAATTATGTGGAGGATTCCACACGCGGACTTCTAATTTATGTTCATCGCTGAGCCAGCGAGCGAAGCGGAGCGTCAGCACCACCTCTTGGATGGAAAACGCACACTTCATATAGTGCTCTACTTATTACCTACATGCTATTTATAGTCATTTTGACTGTTAATAACTTTACCCATGAGAAATTATTATCTTTTTTGCGATTTTTACATCCTATCTTTATTTTGGACATAGCTCCGCCATTTCACATAATCCTCTAAATTATGCTACACCTACTTTTATATATCCTTTATTACTTTCTTTAGGGCCGAAACACCTAAAAATTATATTTAAAGTTTGTCAACCAACTCAATTCCAAGATGTACAATTCTTTCTTCATTCATTAAAAATAGCCTTACTTTTGCTCTGCCTTTTCTTGCATCTATTTTTGCTATTTGGCCTTCAAATCCTACCAATGGACCAGAAACAACTATTACCTTATCATTTTTTTTGTAAACTGTTGAAATTCCTATAATGTTTTCCTTATTGTCTATTAAATTCTTTATAACTTCTTTCTCTTTTTCATCAACTCTCTGAATATCTTCATCCGTTCTTAATAGTTTTATTATGTGTGGAATTTTTTTTATTCTATAATACAAATCAACATCTATAACACCCTCTAAAAACACATAGCCCGGAAACAATACCTTTCTTACCCGTCGAAATTTTCCTGCTTTTCTTTCTTTTATTTCTCTTTTAGGAACAATGGCGTTTATCCTATTTCCCAGTTCCTTTTCAATTATTAGCTTAACTTTTTCTTCTTGATTTGTATATACAAATAATACATACCAATAAACATTGTTCTGTTGATTCATATAGTGCCTCTTTAAAATATACTCTTATTTCATGCGCTTTTAAGCCGTTTTGCCCCATAACATCCTGTACAAAACCTGTCCTCATGTAAGCTGAATATGCCGTAATCAGCAAACGTCCCGATATGCTTTCCTTTGTAAATCGTCCCAAGCGATTCGGCAGCATTTTCAATCAAAGGTACACCATTTTGCTTGCAAATTGAAGAAATAGTATCAGTATCTGCCGATAACCCATATAAATGGACGGCAATTACAGCTTTGGGAGTATATTTTTCAAACGCTCTTTCAAGTGCAATCGGGCACATATTCCACGTTTTTTCATCGCTGTCAATAAAAACCGGAATTGCTCCTTGATAAATAATAGGATTCGCAGTCGCCACAAAGGTTAGGCTTTGGCAAAACACAACATCACCAGCACCAACACCAGAAGCTTTTAATGTCATATGTAAAGCGGCTGTACCAGAGGAAAGTGCCGCCGCATGTTTAATACCTATATGCCCCGCAAATTCACTTTCAAACTCTGTAACATTTTTCCCTAAAGGGGCGATCCAGTTTGTATCATACTTAATAAAAGCATCTATCTAACCCGTAAGATTTAAGCATGAGAATACTGATTTTTAAATTATAGCACCTTTGAGTATTAAAAGCAATAACTTTTATGCAAAATTATACGCCCCATTACCCAATATTACCCTTTTGCATTTGTAAACATTTGCTATTTTTTTATACACGAGCAAACTTTAAGTGGCAAAGTGCGATAAAAAAACAAATCCCCTGAAAGTCTTATGTTTAAAGGGCTTTCAGGGGATAACCTTTGGTGGTCGATACTGGAATTGAACCGGTGACCTCTTGCATGTCAAGCAAGCACTCTAACCGACTGAGCTAATCGACCATCATCAAGATTGGTTAATATTTATGTTTTATCGGTTTTCAGCATTTTGATTATTATTATTGCTAAAAGACCGCCGATTAACGCTGTAATAATTTGGGGTGTATTAAATGATGCGGAAATTACCGCCGCTTTTTGTGCAGGCAATTCGGGTATAAACAACTTAAGAATTACTTTTATACCAAACCAGTACATAAAAACCCATTTTATTAACGCACCTGCAATGACGCCGAGTAACATATTAAAAGGTTTGCTGAACTTGGATTTCAAGAACAGGTAAAACGTAACTGCAAGCACAGAATTGCCGAGCATAGTAACGGGTGCCAATAAAAAATGCGGCAGATGCCCTTGAAACAAAGCAACAATGGGTGTCACCAAGCATACAATAATTCCGGACAAAAGCCCAACCGAACCTGTCGCGATAAAAATGACTAAGTTAACTAATGAACCGATAATATACGTAGAAAAAGGCAGAGCCCCTATAAAATATCGGAAATTCTGAAATATAATAGCAAGAGCTAACAGTATTGCCGTCCGGGTAATTAGTTTGATCTTTGACACTTATTACACTCCCCTCTATGCGAAAAAATTATATCATATAAGTTAATTTAATGCAATACATAATTTATATGGAAATAGTCATTATACTAATTAAGGTGTAGAATAATTGAGGATTACCAAGTGGAGGAAATATGGCAATATCATTTGTTAGAACAATAATTCTTTATGTAATTGTAATTGCTGCAGTGCGCCTTATGGGCAAAAGGCAGGTAGGTGAACTCGAGCCATTAGAACTTGTCGTTACAATAATGATATCGGAACTTGCCGCAATTCCTATTCAGGAAACTAGCATACCGATAACTACAGGTGTTATTCCGATATTAACCATTGTAGTGTTGGAAGTTTTGTTTTCGTTTGCCGAAATGAAGAGCAAAAAAGTCAGACGATTTATTAAAGGTGTACCAAGCATTTTAATTTGTGATGGCAATATCGTAATGGACGAAATGAGAAAGATTAGATTTGATCGTGACAATTTAATGGAGGAACTAAGGTCCGCAGGTTATGCGAACATAGGGGATGTAAAATACGGAATACTGGAAGCAAACGGCAGATTGAGCGTTATACCGAAAAAAGAAAATAAACCGCTGGTGCAAAAAGATGTAGACGAAATTTTGCAGCAGCAGCAACAACCGACGCAAAAACAAACACAACAAAATAAGCAGGAGAAAGGATCGAAATAATGAAAACTGTAATAATTGCAGCTGTTATTCTCATAGTTATTATTATATCAATAGTTTTCGGTAATTTTTATATCGCAAAAAAGATACAATCTTTTAATGACCTATTAACTAGTATTACGGGGGCGGTTGAAAGCGAAAACTGGCAGGAAAGCCAGCAATTAGTCAATCAGATTGAACAAGATTGGTCAGCAACAAGTAAGCGCCTGGCGCTGCTTTTTCATCATGACGAGCTGCGCAATATAAACATTGCCCTGGCAAATTTAAAATCGTACATTGGACAAAGTGAAAAAATCGAGGCAATGGCGCAACTTTCAACACTTCGGTTTTTCACTAAATACATCAAAATCAAAGATAAGTTATACATCGAGAACATATTTTAATATAAAGAATAAACTCAAGCCACTAATTAAATGTTACAAAAGTATTGCAATTGTGTTAAAAATATAATATAATGTCAAGCGTCAAGGTTATATTGTTGAGGTGATTATTTGTTTTATTACAAAGAAACCAGACGTTTGATTTTTGAGGCGGCTGATGTTATGCAATACAAAACAAAAACTGCAAGCACCCGTAATTTTATTGCGGTTGCCGAAACAAAAGCAAAGCTTCAAAAGGGAAAAAATATTCAACAAGCTTTTTTATTAAAACAGCTTAGTGGGTATAAAATACAATTTAATACCGATAAACAACGCCTGATTATTAAGCGTGTTAAGAATGCATGGGAGCGAATGCAGCATTTAAAGGTGGCAGTATTATATACCGTTGCATTGTGTATCACCGGCTTTTTGTTGTATGGGTCTGTTATTGCAACTGACCTTCATTTTGCGCAACAAGCGCTTATTAATGGAAAAAACATAGGAATAATTAAAGACACAGCAAAATTTGAAAGCCTTATAAAAGATATGCAACAATCACTTTCTACAACGCTGGGCAAAGAAGTTGAGCCCACAGATAAGCCGGTTTACATAGCGCGGCTTGTTTTTGGAAAAAGCTTAACAAGCGATTATACTTTAAGGCAAAATATACTTTCTACCTTTGGCGAAGTTGAAGAGGCATATGCCATATATGTAAACGATGTTTTAATATGCGCTGCCCTAAATGAGCAGGTTGCTAGAGATGCGGTTGAAAAAATTAAGAATGACAATTTAGATGGCACTCCCGATGCACAAGTAGAATTTGTTGAAAGCGTCTCCATCAGAAAAGAATTTATTCCTATAGGCTATATGCGAAGCCAAGACGGGATTTATAATGCGTTGACTGCTACCCGTGAAACCCCAAAAGTGTACAAAGTGATGCAAAATGATACTATTTGGGGTATAGCAAACAAATTTGCTATGAGCGTTGATGAATTATACAGTTTAAACAAAGAGTTAAGCGATGTGCTACACGAGGGCGATGAATTATTAATAAGTAAAATCGAATATATTCTTAATGTTCAAACCAAGTACGTGTATAAAGGTGAAAAAGCCATACCGTATCCGGTTAACGAAATTCAAGACTATGATATGCCGCTTGGGAAAAAATCAGTAGTCGTTGCAGGTGTAGAGGGTAAGAAATACGTTGTTGAAGAGATTACCAAGCAAAACGACGAGATTGTTGATAGAAATATAATTTCTGAAGAGATATTATCCGAACCGGTTGCAGAATCGGTTAAAGTGGGAATGAAAAAAGATTTATCCACCGTTGCGATATCCGGTAAACTTGCACGGCCGGTGTTTGGCACTATCTCCTCCCGTTATGGCAATCGCAGCAGAGGTTTTCACAAGGGGTTGGATATAGCGGCGCCAACCGGAACACCGATAAAAGCAGCCGATGGCGGTACCGTAACATTTTCCGGTTGGAGCGGTGGTTATGGTTATCTTGTTAAAATAAACCACGGCAACGGCTATGAAACATATTACGGTCATTGTAGTTCCATATCGGTATCGCCAGGTGAAAAAGTTGCAAAAGGTGAATTAATCGCAAAGGTAGGAAATACCGGAAGAAGTACCGGTCCTCATTGCCATTTTGAAGTGCGCCTTAATGGTGTAGCGCAAAACCCCAGCAAATACATTAATTGAAAATAATTAGATTAATAAAGGAATGAAACTTTATGGAACAAACAATTTTAGTTGTTGACGACGAAGAACCGATAGTTGATATTTTACGTTTCAATTTAAAAAAAGAGGGTTACAAAGTATTAGAGGCATATGACGGTGAAATGGCTATTAAAATTGCATTAGAATCCAATCCGGATCTTATATTGTTGGATGTTATGCTTCCCAAAATGGACGGTTTTACAGTATGTAAAAAACTGCGGGAGCGTTTGTCAACCCCAATTCTTATGATAACAGCTCGGGAAGAAGAGGTAGACAAGGTTTTAGGTCTTGCCATAGGGGCTGACGATTATATAACTAAGCCATTTTCAATTAAAGAATTAATGGCAAGGGTGAAGGCAAACTTAAGAAGGGGTACTTCTGACCTGGCATACCTAGGTACAAATCCGGAAACCGCAAGCATAACCCAAGGTTTGCTTGAGATTAATATTGAACGCTATGAAGTTAAGAAAAATAAGCAACCTTTAGAACTTACCTTGCGTGAATTTGAACTTTTAAAGTTCCTTGCATTACAGCCGGAAAAAATCTTTTCACGGGAAGCCCTTTTGGAAAAAGTTTGGGGCTATGAATACTATGGGGATGTTAGAACAGTCGATGTTACAATACGTCGTCTTCGTGAAAAAATAGAAGACGATGCGTCTAATCCCAAATATGTCGTTACCCGTCGTGGAGTAGGGTACTTTTTTGCAAAGCAGTATACACCAACCGAATAAAAAGGTTTTATTAAAGATTAGTATTTAAAAACCATGTAATTATTCCGCCCACGATAAACCCTATCGC
>JAAZFB010000104.1 GCA_012511915.1 Clostridiaceae bacterium | reverse complement strand
ATTTTTTTGATTATTTGGGTAGCTACTGTAAACAAACTCTTGTGGATATAGACACTTCCGAATTTAAAGATTGTGCCGATAGCTTTGTAAACAAAAGTTGTGACTATATCGGCTCGAACACAAATACAATGAAAGCATTGTTAAGGCTTTCCGGCATGGAAAAAGCAAGGGCAGCTAAATACAAGGAAATGGAGAGATAGCCATGATTACAGCAAGTATTAAATTTTTAGACAGTGGAGTAAACATTGATTTGCCATGTCGAAATGGTGCTCTTGCAGATATTCTTGGCAGTGCCGGCATTTTAATCAACCCAAATGCACTGCTACTCAGCAATGCCCGTACCGTTAAAATAAATCTAATGCCCGAAGATAGTATAGAGGAAAACATTATTTCTCTTATCAATCCAAAAGATAGCCTTGGCAAGCTGAATAAGGTGTGCAATGCTTTAAACTGTTTAGATTATCGTGATTATGAGGCAATTCAAAAGGGCTTGGAAAACAACAGGTACAGGTCACTTGGCAATCTTTTGGAAGCGGCAGAGCGTCTTAAAGAAAAACGCAGGAGTAAAGAAAAAACAAGGTAAGGAGGTGCTTTAAATGGCAAGCAAAACTAAGCTAATCTTTGAGCTTTCACAAGATACAGTTAAAAAGCTGTCCGATCATAAAGAATGGACATCATTTTTACGTTCCGCATCATGGCAACACAAATATCCCTTTAAGGATCAGCTTCTCATTTATGCCCAACGTCCTGATGCCACAGCCTGTGCCAGTTTTGAGATATGGACAAATAAGTTACACCGTTGGATAAACAGAGGCTCAAAGGGTATTGCCCTGTTATCCGATAACAACGGGCATTTCAAACTAAACTATGTTTTTGATATTTCCGATACCAATAGCTTTTTCGGAAACAATGTACGTCTATGGCAATACAGCAACAAGCACGAAATCGCTGTTATTGAAACTCTTGAAAGCACTTTTGGCGAACTGGACACAACCGCCACGGTTATGGATGCGGTGGTTAGTGCCGCCCGTAATGCGGTGCAGGACAATAAGCAAGATTATTTGCACGAACTAAACTATGCAAAGGAAAACAGCTTTTTAGAGGAATTGGACGATTTTAATGTAGAGGTCGCATTTGAGCGGCTTGCAACTTTTTCCGTTGCATATATGATTTTAAACCGCTTAGGGTTAAACCCTGACGATATGTTTTCCGATGACGATTTTAGGAATATTATTGAATTTAACACGCTGGAAACCATCTCAATCCTTGGCAGTGCGGCAAGTGCAATCACCGAAACCGCTTTAAATAGTATTGGAAAAACAATACAGGCGGCAGAGCGTGAGGAACAATTACAGTCAAAAAAATTTGCAGAAAAAGAAAAACCGTTGTATGATGATAATAGAAACGATACAGAAAGGAATGATAATCATGGCAGAAGCGATCACCTACAAAGCGGAGGGCGATTATCTGATCCCCGACCTGACCATACCACAGGACAATCGGACAATCGGCAAATACGGGATGATGAGAAGGACTTACATCAAGCAAAACAGACCGGGGCTATACAACAGCCTGATGATAACAGGCAAGTTGACCGAGCATCTGCTGGAGATAGACCGGATGGCGAAAGAACAACTGGAACATCTTATCACGAAGATGACCGACAGCGAGAAACTGCCCGACAAAGCCACACAGCAGATGGCATGGGTACAAGCGATGAACAATCTCCGACATTTGGCGGAGGAACAAATACTCTCGGAGTTGGTACACAGCTAAGTCTTTTCCCCACCGAAGAAGAACAAAAAAATACAGTACGAAAAGCAGAGCAAGCGAATTTCGCTTTTGGCTCTGCTTTTTCTATATCACAGCAAATCATTGACGAAGTGCTTTGCGATGGTGGAAACGAGAGAAATTGCAAGTTGCGTATTTGCATACAATATCAAAAACAAAAATCACTTTCTGAAAATGCGGCATTTTTAAAAGACGAATATGCGGTTGGTGGCAAAGGGTTTATGTTCGGTGACAGCCCTGTTTCCGTTTGGTTTGATGAGGGCGGCATTAAAATCACATATGGTAAGGAAGTTACCACTAATGAATACACACTTTCATGGGAACAAGCCGCAAAGCGAGTGGGTGAGCTGCTTGAATTGGGGCGATATATGCCGCAAGAGGAAATAAATAAAGCGGCTTTTAATGAGCGAAAAGAGATTGCAGATAGAATTTGGTATTTACATCAAGACCGAAACGGTGAGTTTCCTTTAGATGAAATGCTTTTTGAGGGTGGTTTTCCCAAAAGTACCGCAAGAATAGCCGAAAGTCTTGACAATCCTGAAAAGCGAGATCAGATTATTTACGGATTGACCGAATTTGCAAAGGCTTATGAGGAAAATCCTTCCCTACTTCGTTTTCATTTTCATAAACCACATGAGATTGCAAACAGCCTTTCCGAACTTTTGATAGAGAGAAAGCAGTTTGCGGCATCAGAGCCTATGTCCTTTGGCGGCAAACGTTTTATCACTCAAAATGAAATAGACTCTGCACTTAGGCGTGGAAGCGGTGTGGAAAGCGGTAAAATGCGTATTTGTTCCTTTTTTATAAGGGAAACCGATTCTAAAAAACGGATAGCCTTTCTAAGAAATGAATACGGGATAGGTGGTACTTCTCATGCTATGAGCGGTGCCGGGCATGAGGACCATAACGGAAAAGGTATCACCCTCAGCCGAGGCGATATTTCCATGCCCTATGATAAGCTCACTCTTTCGTGGACGCAAGTCGCTAAAAGGATTGACTACCTTATAATCACCGACCGCTATTTGTCCGAGAGGGATATAAGCTATATCCCCGAATATGAGAAAAAGCAGATTGCAGGAGGAATTTATAGTTTTTATCATGCCCTGCCGATGGAAACATTACGCCCATTCCCTTATGGTTTTGACTACCATGATGCTATCAAAATCATTACTGATACGCTTGATGATAAGGACGAAACGGAAAAAGCATTGTCACAGATGAGGGAAACCATTTTGGAAATACCCCTTGATGACAAGAATTATGATGAGAAAAAACAGGCAATAGATAATCTTGAAAAATATATCAATGGCGAGGTTGCCCTGTTTGGGAAATTTAGTGCGCAGACTAAGGAAAGCCCCTCACTTTCACCGTTATGGCTTGAATATCAAGAAATAAAGGAGAAATATCCTGATAGTATTGCCCTTATGCAAGTGGGTGATTTCTTTGAGTTTTGGGGGGAGGATGCAAAAACCGTCGCTGAGGTTTTAGATATTAGTTTAACTGAGCGTACTATCGAGGGATTGGATATTAAACAGCCTATGTGCGGCATTCCATCACATACTTTGGAAGATAGCATAAATACGCTAACGGCTCATGGTTATACTGTGGCACTCCGTGGAAAAGATGACATGACGGGCGAAATTCAAACGCTACAAATCGTATCCGGTGATGAAAAACAGTATGATTTAGGCTTTGGTTATCTTGGTAATGGACTTACTGTATGGAACAGGCTTGAAGAAGTGGATAACGATTATAGAACTGTTGCCCATATTGATAATGACGGAAGTATCAGCTATTATGATGAGGAAATGCCGGAAAATATCAAGGCACAAATTGAGAAACAAGCCGAAACCTATAAACAAGAGATAGCTTCAATCGAAGACGATGAAAAGGCAATAGATTCCGGTGACGGTGATACTGTTTCAGACGAAGATATTACTATTAACAATGACCTTGATAAATCAGATGAAGAAACACCTGATTACAGCGACATTATCGGAAAAGAAGTTGTTATTGACAATCACAGATTTTTAATTGAAAGTGTTTCGGACTTTTCCGGTGATGTTTCCATGCGTGATTTAACCTTTGAGCGGCAATCGGGTTTTCCAATAAACCGCTCGGAAAAAATCGAAACGGTGTTGCAATATTTAGAGCCGCAGCAGGAAGAAAAACTTACTCCCGCTTTTGAAAAGCAAAAACTCGATAAAGAGCCAAACACTGTGGTTTACCCTGAAATAGAAATGTCACAGCGTCATAATTTTGCGATCACAGATGATGAGTTGGGTTACGGTGGTGCTAAAGAAAAGTTTAAAAACAATATGGAGGCTATCCGTGTTTTACAAAATTGTGAGAGCGAAAACCGCCTTGCCACACCACAGGAACAGGAAATATTATCACGCTATGTCGGTTGGGGCGGCTTGCCTGATGCGTTTGACGAAACAAAGTCAAATTGGGCAACTGAATACT
>JAAZFB010000103.1 GCA_012511915.1 Clostridiaceae bacterium | reverse complement strand
GGCTACAGTTACTGCATCACCGTAGGTTACGGGGCTTGCAAGGTTCAGTGTTACCCTTGTTCCTGAAATTGTAACGGAGCTTACAGTCCTGTTTGTAGAATTTAGCCTGACGTTAAATGCTGACGTAGCCGGGATCCTGTTTGCCAGTGCAATGCTGAATGTCATAACCAGTTGTGATGGGTTTTCATCCTCTACAACAGAGTTAACATAAACAGGTAAAACTGGCGAAGTTGATTCAGATGAAAATTCAAAAGGCCCCAAGTCGGGTGCATTACCTTTAAAAGTTAAACCAACATCAATTCCAGCATTAATAGCATCAGAACCCTCTTTGAGTTGAAAAAAATCTCCCAAGTCAGGTAAAGATCCGTCTGGTTTTCGTGGTGAGGACAGTAGCGCAATTCCGGCTGCCTGGGATGATGGTAATGCTTTGAAATCTGCAGAGGTTATTGTTGCGCCACCATCCCATGAGTTATTGGAATGAGTATAAGCAGCACCACTGCCTACATATATATCTCCATAAGCATTATTGAACGAGATATTGTTTCTGAATATTCTTAATAATTCATTAGTATTATTATCGGGTGTTTTAAATATGTATATACCATATACATAGGGAATGTCTTGATGTCCATTGTGATAAATAAGATTATTATAGACATTCATTCCGGTTGCATAACCTTGGTCAACATCATTGGTGCTAAATCCACAATATCTATTGTAAACAGCAACACATCTTTTAATTACCACATTTAGTCTATTTTTTTCTGGGTATGCATGTGAATGCCATCCACATTTAAAGCCAAGTCCATCGCCCTGTAGATCTCCATTATTAAAAGACCAACAACTATCTGCTTCACAATAATGTTCACCAGACCAACTGAATCCCTGATCCCCGCATTCCCATGCCCTGCATTTAATTGCTATTGCATGACCTCTCCATGATTCTTGAGTGAAACTTAATGAACTGAATCCAGTACCATTGTTACCCGGCAAATATCCAGGAATGACTTCCGGATTAGAGCATTTGTGAGCATCGCAATTTATAAAATAATGATAACCATCTACATTTGGCCAACTATGATGGAAATAGGAATCAAAACCTACCCCTTCACTATTTTCCACACTGCAGTTTACATAAGTGAAATTACCATTTGAACAAGCAAAGCCGTATGTCCAAACCATAACGTCTTTACGCTTTTGATATAAGTTTTTAACATGCAAGCCTATAAATTTAACAAAATTTGCACCCGATGCAGTTGAACATCCTATTCCGGTATTGTATTGCCCTGATGGTGTGGCATTTGCACAATCCAATATTGGTTTTTCTCCTGGGTAGTTCATATAAACTATCCAGTTATTTGAAGTTCCGGCTCTCGTCACATTGTAACCACTTCCATTTGTAACGCTAATATTATATGTTCCACCTCTGATAAATACAGTATCACCTGCACCCACAGATGTTGAGGTAAATGCTTTGCCCCATGTCGCCCATGGTTGGGCAAAGGTACCCGGATTATTATCGTTTCCATTGGTGGCGACATAATAATTTGCACCATTAACTATAGTAGCATATATTAAAGATAATATAAATATAAATTTCTTCATAATTATTGAATATTATATTTAGTCATTAAATAATTAGATATTGCATTTATATTTGCATTATTATCCACAATAGATCTTACTATAACTTCTTTAACAAAACCATTACATATTCCATCTTGTGCACCAATATGAATAGTAGTAGTATTTGTTATAGTAACATTTAAATTATCTCCAGTTAATCCGTTATTTACATCATAGCCAGATAAATCGGTTTGAAAATATATTCTATATAAAACATAATCGCTTAATACCTCCTCTGGAATTTCCCAATTTTCTAACCATCCCCCAGGTACTTGCATATAATATGCCTCATCATCAATATCTATACTTAAAGTTGACATCCCAACTCCAGCAATATTACCTGTTGCACTTAAATCAGCTCTTTTATGTACTATATATATACAAAGAGGAAGGGGCCAACCATTAGGTTCCCATAAACCAAATGTTGTTCTTGTAGGAGAATCCATAAAATGAAAAGCTTCTTCTTGAACATCCCATCTAGGACCTTCAAACCACATAACCTTCCAATCATTACCATTTGGTCCAGCATCAATAGCATCTGTTATTTCAACTCCATCAAAAGTGAGTAAATCTTGCTCTGCTTTTAACCAAGTAAAGGTATAACTATCTGTCATTAAAAACTCAGGTGGTTCTCCGGGCTCTCCAGATTCTTCTTTTACAATTCTATGTGAACTAGCAACTACCCCAGGAATAAATTGAGCAAATATTCCGATTGACGTATTTAATAACAATAATAAGATTAGTAACTTTTTCATTCTGGAACCTCCATATCCCCAATTAATAACCACGTATCCGTTGCTGTTTTTACAAGTGAACATGTACTATACCTCACCCTCAAATCCAATGCCCCATCTGCACTGTTTATTGTCACTCCTCCTGCCGCCGCAATGCTTGTTGTCCCTGTACCGACTTGAACCACTGTAATCTGTGTTCCTATTGGAAACGCAACAGAATTATTAGTAGGTACAGTAACTGTGTTTGCACTTGAATTACTTCTTATTATCAACTTATGCGCATCTGTTAATACCAATGTATAGGTTGACCCTGTTTGAGTATTAATATCCATTACTTTATGGTTGCCCCAACCGTATGCAGTGTTCCAGTTAGTTGAATTATTTGTAATACTTGTTCCCCATTGATTACTTCCAGCATAAATTGCTATTCCTGCACTTGCAGGCCAAGTCATTGTACCTCCTGCTGGTGGAGCACCCCAACTTCTTTCACCAGCTGAAGTAGAGTAAAGAATATGTCCATTACTAGATGGGTTACCTAAAGAAGGTTCATAACCTGCCAATTCTGTATCAAGATCAATTCCTTTTTCAATGGCAGCATCAATACTGTCTTTCACAATATTTGATACCTGTTGTTGTGATAATCCTCCTGTTCCGACCAATCCTTGTAACTCATTGATCTTGCTCATTATCACCCGCAGGTTAGTCGTGGTGACTGGCTGTAACTCCTGCCCAAAAGCCCCCAATGTCAGGCAAGCAAATAATATTACAAATATCTTTTTCATACTACTCTATTTTTAATAGTGTACCTTCTACACTTCTTAATAATACCCCTGATGCGTCTATCAACATCCCCCCTGCCGCCGGAACAGTGGCTCCATATTCATAAGCTCCGATGTCCGGTAGTTCAACAATCGGCCAGCCTCTGAAATCATAGGCAATATCAACCCCTGCCAGTATTGCATTAATAGCCGGAGAGCCTGACTGTAATTCAAAATTGCCTTCGGCGGCATCAACAAATAACGGATTACTTGTTGTATTTCCTGCCGTAGTCACAGTTTCAAGATTCATGTCCCCGAAATGACACAAAGTTGACCCTGCGCCATGGAATATGTTGTAATCAACAAATATGCTATCAACTGATGTTACGTCAAATAACCGGACCGGTTGATAAACATTGTGACAAATATTCCCTATTGCGTTAATATTTCTAAATATTGTTTCTCCATCATTACACTGCAAT
>JAAZFB010000102.1 GCA_012511915.1 Clostridiaceae bacterium | reverse complement strand
ACCCACACCTGATGAGCCATATCCGTGTATGAGGATAACTGCTTTATATCCCTGCCTTTTATATGTAGATAAAGCATTTTTCATTTTTGAGATTGCAGTACTAATGGTCGGATTTCCATATTCAAGATTTAATTCTGCTACTTTGTTCACTATAATACCTCAATCAATTTTATTAATAATTTTACCACTTCCACTAATTATGTATGCCATACATCATTCCCCAATAAATATACACAGCCATACACATTTAGTAGTTTTTGCTACCCTATGTTTCTGATGCTTTGGAATAAACATTGTATCCCCTACCTTTAGTGTTATAGTTATGTCTTCAAACTCAATTTCAGCGTCGCCGACAAGTAACACTAACCATTCATCCTCATCTTGCTCCAGCCAATCTGTAGTATGATTTTTTGATACTATTCGCTCTATTCGAACATTTTTGTTTTCAAGCAATGTTTCTGCCAATTCTTGCGGCATGTAGCCTTTTGGAATATCAAATATATTCATATTATACTATCCCCCCTTCACTGATTCAATTCTTGGTCACAAATTAACCTCATCCCATCTCAAATTATAAAAGTTTAACAACCACCATTCGTATTCTTCTTTTCGTGTGTAAGCTTATAATACTATTCCCATTTTAAAATATTGACACATTCGTGTCAACAACGCCGTTGGCGTAAGGAAAATAGTATTGAATTGTTCCTAAATTAAATCAATAATTTATTTTAGGAACAGTATAAGATGAAAACTCTTCATACATGTTATTTCACCCTTCGTTACAATTATATACTATTTTTTATGATTATGCTACCTTTGCATAATACGATTTTGGTTTGCGTAATTTCCTATGCTATAAAAATTCCCTCACAATTTGTATATATATTTCAAAGCCGTTAAGCCATAAAATAAAAAAGTCAATGAATTGACTACGCCTACGGGCGTGGGATTCAAGGAAACTTTTTTGTTGATAGGAAATTTGAATGATTTTTAGAGGAATTTCCTATACAATAAAAAAGTCAATGAATTGACTACGCCTACGGGCGTGGGATTCAAGGAAACTTTTTTGTTGATAGGAAATTTGAATGATTTTTTAGAGGAATTTCCTATACAATAACAAAAGCCTGTAACCCTTATAGTTACAAGCTTTTTTTGATGGCGCGCTGTAGAGGATTCGAACCTCCGACCTACTGATTCGTAGTTCCTAAATCGATGTAAACTAAAAATTAGTATATTCAAATAAATGCAGTTATATCAAGCCTTCTAGCGTTTTGCTATTGGTAAAATTAAGCAATTGAAAGTAAATTTAAGTAAAAATAAACACCAAATAAACACCAAATAAACACCAAATAAACACCAAGAAAAAAACCGCCCTTTTGAGCGGTCAATATGCTTTATTATTTTTCTGTTTTGGCTTTAATATATCTTGTATTGTTTCCGCTGCTCGTTCATCAGCTGATTTTATGGCGTGGGTGTATATGTTGCCGGTAGTGGATAATTGAGAGTGTCCCAATCGTTTGGAAACGGTCTTTAAATCTGCACCGGCTGCAATTAGCAAGCTTGCGTTTGTATGGCGTAACGAGTGAATATTAATATCGGGCAGATTATACTTCTTTCTGAACTTGCCGAACCAATTTGTAATACTGTCCGGGTGTATCGGTTTTCCGTCCCATTGCGTGAATACATAATCTTTATCCTGCCAACGGTCAGCAATTTTAATTCTGTTTGTGTTTTGGTACATCTTATATTCAAGTAATAGCTTTAGCGCTTCGCCTGCTATTTTTATTGTGCGTTCCGAGCTTTCATTTTTTGTTCTGTCCTCAAAAACGCCTTTTCCCTTTGCGTATAGGCTCGCCCTTTGTATGTGTATCAGCTTATCGTTGAAGTCAATATCACCCCATTTTAAGCCGCACAACTCGCCTCTGCGCATACCGGAATATAAAAGCAGGGTTATTATAGTACGGTGCATTATATCTTCATTTTGCAAACAATTTAACAATTCTGACGCCTGTACTTCGTCAAGATACCTTGCTTCTTTTTTTTCTGCTTTTGGGGGCTTAACACGCCTGCAGGGGCTATCATATATCACTTGCCATTGTACGGCCGTATTAAGTATTGATGATATAAGCCTATGATAATGCAGTATTGTATTTGATGATAGCTTATTATCGCCGCTGCCTTTGATAAATAGCTTTGAAATATTAATATCTAAACCCTTGCTGATAGCCTCCGCACTTTTCGTTGACACATTTTTACCCGAACAGCAGCTTCTAACCGTAGCAATGGATACGCCCGATTTTTTAGCAAGCTTTTCATAAGTGAGTTTTTTCTTTTTCATTGCCTCTTTAAAGTTGGGGAGCGGGGTATATTTTACATTTTGCCTTATTCCGTCCTCACTTAGATTTTTGTAAAACTCCATAAGGTGCAAGGGCTGTATTTTGTCAAGCGGTAAATGGCCTAATGCAATGTTTATTCGCTCCATTAAACCGTTATAGCTTTCAAGTGTTTTTATTTTTAACTGTTTGTTGGCATAATCAGAAAACCACTTTTCGGCAAAATCGGCAAATTTTATGTTACCATCAAGAATGCGGCCTGGTCTGCATTTTGCCTCAAAAATAAGCGCTTGACGTTCTACTTCCTATTCAATCTGTCTTGCGATAATGCTCGGAGCGGGGGTATAGGTGGTTGATTTTCGGATCTGCTTACCGTTCTTATCATACCCACAGGAAGCGATTATTCTATAATTGTTCCCCCTTTTTGTTATGTTTGCCATTTTTTACACCTTCTTTTCCTTAACATTTTTAAGCCATTCTATATATTCGGCTTCGGATTTTTTACCCTCTTTAACATCCTTTTTCAATTGCTTAGATTGGGTTTTGTATTTTTCTAAATTCTTTGCATACTTTGGTATATCTAGGTAGCGTTTGGCTTGCATTTGCTTTGCCATGTAAATATTACGATAAAGCTTTTTTGCCTCATCTTGTTTCAATTTATCATACCATAGTTTTTGGCTGCCGTATTCCTTGCACGTTCTTTTATCATCTTGAGGACTAATATTATCACAATAAATAGTGTCTGCCCTATTATATGGTATAAAATATTTACCACAATTTCCACACTTCTTTATAATGTAATGGCTTTCCTGCAACTCCAAGATAGTTACTAAGCATACTTCACTTATATATTCGCAAGAATATTGTTTTGAATAATTACATT
>JAAZFB010000101.1 GCA_012511915.1 Clostridiaceae bacterium | reverse complement strand
TTATTACCCTCGCCCCCCTTAACCCGCCCGCTTTTAACATTATATCTATTGTAATACTGCCCGAATATTTGTTATACTTCAAATAAATGCAACGGTTTTGAAAAATACACATAAGAATGTGAGTGAAAACCATGAAAGCAAAGCAATCATCGAGTTATATTATACTTTTTGTCATAGTGATATTATTAATAATGGCATGGGTAGACTTAGTGTTACAAGCAAACTATGCGATAAATTCCGCAATAAAGCTTATTTTATTTTTACTAATTCCGCTTTGCCTATTATTAATCAACAGACAAATAAGCTTCCGAGTGCTCTTTCATTTTAATAAAAAACAAATCCTTTTTTCGATATTGCTTGGGTTAATTGTATACATTATCATACTTGGGGTTTATTATATAATCCGGCGGTACATTGATTTTTCAAATATCGTGCCGTTGCTTGAAAGCAGAGTAAGTGTAAATAAGGAGAACTTTATATTTGTTTCGCTTTATATCTCTTTTATCAATTCTTTTCTTGAGGAATTTTTCTTTCGGGGTATTGCATTCCTGACATTAAAAAAATACTCAAGCCGAATACTTGCTTATCTGTTTAGCGCCGGGGTGTTTTCTGTTTATCACATCGCTATTATGGTAGGGTGGTTTGAGCCTTTATTTCTTATTTTAATTATAATAGGATTGTTCGGCGCGGGTCTGATGTTTAACAGGCTAAATGAAAAAAACGGGAGCATCTATACTTCATGGATAGTGCATATGTGCGCAAACTTCGCAATTAACACCATAGGTTTTATCCTATTTGGAATTATATAGCCTCCTAACCGATTGTAAAATGCTTATGTTTCTTGCGATTGTTGAATAGCTGATATAATTTGCTGTTAAATCACAAAAAAACATGTCGAATCCTTTACAATATATAACAATCGCCTTTATCCGCTCTGCGTCTCGGTATATTACCATAGTTTGCAATATGCTATAATCGGCAGTATAATAAATAATATTAATTCTTAAGTAAGGCGGTGGGTGGCATGGAGTATATAACCGTAAAGGAAGCGGGTGAAAAATGGGCTCTCGGAATCAGGATGGTAACGCTGTACTGCAACGAAGGCAGAATAGATGGAGCGGTAAAAAAAGGGAACATGTGGCTTATTCCGGCTGACAGCGAAAGGCCGGCGGACAGAAGACGAAAAGCTATAAATAAACCATGTGGGATTTCAAAAGAGATACATAGCATAATCCCGAGTCAACTTCTGCCGGATGGTATGGGTATGGAGTTATTTGTCGAAATCATAAATAGCTTTCCCTATCCCATGCATATATGCTCATCACAGGGCGAAATACTTTACACAAACAAGGCTTTTTTAGAATTTGCAAAAGCATCTGACAGCGGTGGCAATTTAGGTAAACACAACATATTAAAAGACCCTAATCTTGAGAGATGGGGCATTAAAGACTTTGTCGATAAGGCTTACAACGGCAAGGTTTCTCACGCCTATGACGTAAAGGTTCCTATGCGAGAAGTTGTTGAAATGTTCGGCGGTAATGACGAGCTTATCTCCGAAACACTGTTCCAAAACATTACGGCCTTTCCCATCAATAATGAAAACAATCAATTGGCATATATTGTGACGATTTTCGTCACGTCGCGATTTTATCAAGACAGGGAAGAGATTACGAAGGGGAAGAAATATATAGATGAGCATTGGAGAGATGAGTTTGACATGGATGCGCTTTCTGATGCGGTTCATATGAGTAAATATCATTATATTCGCATATTTAAACAGCACACCGGCATGACGCCCAATAGCTATTATCAGCATGTAAAGTTTAACAAGCTCAAGGAAAAACTGTGTGACTGCAACCTTTCTATAACTCGGGCATTTTACGAATGCGGGGTTGATTACAAAGGAAACCTGTCGAAAAAATTTAAGCGGCATTTAGGAATGACTCCTACTCAATATCGCACGGCAATGACTGAAAAATAAATAACCACAGATGCCTCCGATAGAAATGACATCGGAGGTTTTATTTTGTAAACAAGCAATATTTAACCTAAATATAGCATGAAACAACTATACTTCGAGTTTTTTTCTTTATAATTTAAGTATGTAATACTATGTACTAAGAGTTTATATATGATATTGGAGGAAAAGCGGTATGAAATATACTCTTTTTAAAAAAGCAATCTCTCTACTATTGGTGTTTGCTATGCTTACGCCTTTCGCGTCTACTGCCCTTACGGCGGGAG
>JAAZFB010000100.1 GCA_012511915.1 Clostridiaceae bacterium | reverse complement strand
GCCTTCGGCTGCAACGCCGCCGGTATTATCGGATGTAGAATTATAGACTCACCGCGCGAACGATTGATCGCCATTATTACAAATAATTTTGTGCCTTGTAACGGTCGATTTCCAACATTAATTGCAATACTGACTATGTTTTTCGTAGGTGCTGCTGTCGGACCTTTTGAATCGGTTTTCTCCGCTATCCTTCTTACCGGTGTAATTGTCTTAGGCATTTTTATGACATTCACAGTTTCAAAAATATTGTCAAAAACAATTTTAAAAGGCGTTCCTTCATCATTCGCATTAGAGCTCCCGCCGTACCGCAAACCCCAAATTGGCAAGGTTGTCATCCGCTCGCTCTTCGACAGAACATTATTTTTACTCGCAAGGGCTGTTACGGTTGCCGCACCGGCCGGTATCATTATATGGATTATGGCAAACATTTCTTTCGGTAATCTTACATTGTTGGCATATTGTTCAAGCTTGTTAGATCCATTTGCAAAACTATTAGGGATGGATGGCATCATTCTTTTAGCTTTTATATTAGGTTTCCCTGCCAATGAAATTGTCGTTCCGATTATCATCATGGCGTATATGGCAAACGGCAGCATCATGGAATTAGATAGCTTATGGGACTTAAAGCAAGTATTAATAAATAACGGTTGGACTTGGATTACCGCTATCAGTACGATGTTATTTTCCCTGATGCACTGGCCTTGCTCTACAACCTGTCTTACCATAAAAAAAGAAACGCAAAGTTGGAAATGGACTGCCGTCTCCTTTACTGTACCTACCATAATGGGTATTATTGTTTGTTTCTTATTTAATATCATTACGAAGCTATTTATACTATTCCTCATTTAAAATATTGACAAACCTTTTTTTGTCAATAGCGGCCGCAATCAGCGGCCGTCACAAGGAAAATAGTATTTATACTATTCCTTAATTAATACTAATACTAAATTAAAAACCAAGTTGGGTGAATAGGCTATAAATAAAACAAGACAGAAATTATTGTACTTGCATCCTTTTCTTTTCCATTGCAATGGCCTTCAATGCTTCTTTTTTACTTCCGGTGGTGGAGCGAATTGAGAAAGCAATGTTCACAATATGATCCGCTATTCTTTGCAATGAAAACAGGACGGAATAAATACTTTTTGATACCTCTACAGGGTATATCCCTGAGCTTAGGCGTACCACATGTTCATTACGCGTAGTGGTTATTTGTTTTTTAACTATCTTATGAAGGTTTGAAATCTTTTTGAAATTTTCGGTCCTTCGATTTGAAAAAGCATCAAACCCTAAGTCGAACATTTCGGATATATTCTTGTAGATTTGGCCAAGCTCCTCTTTGGTCTGATCCAGAAACTTCACTTTTTTCTCCTTCATATATTTGGTTTCTCCAAACAAAAGTATCGCGTAATCGCCCAGCCTTTCTATATCGTTTGTTACATGATGTAATCCGCCTATCAGTTTTTCGTCATCCCCTGATTTAGTAACTGATGAAATTTTGATGAAAAAACCGGTGAGCTTATTTGTTAAGAAATCAATACGATATTCAACATCGGATACTTTTTTACTTCCACTCATATCTTCGTTTATCAATGAATCAAAATAATCGTAAAGGCTGTCGCGCCGATTACACTGGTAATCAGATGGAATACTGCAATACGTTTCCCGTTGGCGTTTGTAGTCAAGGAGGCCATAATGCCATCGCTACAGGTCCCTACATTTGCCCCCATCACTAGGAAAAACGATTGATCTACATTGTGAATAACTCCTGTAGCCAATAAAGCGATAAAAACACCGGTCGCCGCTGTAGATGACTGAATGATGCCTGTAAAGAGGATTCCTAATAACACCAGCAGAATTGGATTTTGCATGATTTCGTATTTAAATACTTTAGTGAGTTGAATGCTCAGTGTCGAATCCGGCCCGCCTATTGCGGTCTCCATAACTTCCATCCCTATAAACAGCATTCCAAATCCTATTAAAAATGGTGCAATGTTATTAAG
>JAAZFB010000099.1 GCA_012511915.1 Clostridiaceae bacterium | reverse complement strand
ATGCTACCCCTGCCTCTATCGTTCGCACCCTGGCTTGCTTTCATTCTCGTAGGGTATTTTATGTCCTCACAAGTGATCAAAAAGTTTTATATCAGGCGATATGGCGAATGGCTGTAAAAAATTCTATATATTTTGAGCATTGTACTGAGTACAAATCCCGGAAGGCCACGGAGGGGTGTTCACCCAACAAACGGAAACCGCACAAAACAAACGGAAAAAGGCAAGGGTGTTCACTCGACAAACGGAAACAAGGTTACCGGGTGCATTTTGTATCAAACTCGTGTCCTTTGCCATATAAGAACGCTAATTTTGATACAATGTGTATCGGGATTAGCGTTTTTATTTTGCACACACCAGCTGTCAAAAGGTCTTGATTTCAAGGCTTTTGGGAGGCATTTTTGTTTTCTGCCGTTTGTCGAGTGTGGACGAAAATACCCTTCAGCGGAGCGGCAAGGCGGAAATTGCCCTACACTCGACAAACGGGTACTCGAAGGGTGTTCACTCGACAAACGGAAAAGTTGAAAAGTCTAACTTTGACATGTTTCTACTAACCGGTTGGAACGATAGGCTTGCCTTGATGTCAGGACTGTTTTTTCTTTTCGTCCATCCGCGGAAATAGGTCAATAGTGGATTCCCTGTACGCGGAAACATGTCCACAGTATCATTATGCTTTTGTTCGTTTTCGGAAACAAGTCACACTAGTCATATTTATTTCATGCAAAACACTTTGAGTTTTGCGCCTACTGATGCAGCATCAGCCATAGTAGCGTGAAGTAGGTAAGCAGCCTGAATTACATTAGGAGTCGGCTTGGTTTTTGCCAACTCTCTCTCAAAGTATTCTTGCGAAATAATATTACCAAGAAATAACCAAACTTCTTTTTCAACTTGCGGATTATTAATACACTCTCTGATTTGTTTCCATATTGAATCCGCTGACATTTTTTTATGTACTTTTACAATTCGATTGTTAACTTTTCCTTGTCCATGAGTCGCCTTTGCTTTCCATGGCTTTTGCCAGGAATTCAGTTTTCACGGTGGATTATCATTAATCATTGCTAAATATCCGAAGTTCTTTGTCGCTTGCCCACATACATCATGTAATTTACTTGTAGAACATTCATGTTTAAAAAACCGACCTGCAATATCACTAGACAGTTGGTCACGGAGAGATAATCTAGGTGTTAGAACAATTGTTAAACCGATATCTGGTAAACATCTAGATAGATATGCTATTATACCTGACTTTCCACTTCCTGTTGGCATTTGCACCAGCGCTGCCTGGTTTGTAATACCATTATGGAAATCATCCATGTATTGAAGTAGCATCTTAATTGCTTCATTCTGATGTGACCATAGTAATTCTTCAACCATTGATTGCACCTCTGTCATATTACTTTGCCTTTTGGTTCAAAAAGGAACCTATTTCGTCTAATATATTTGTAAACACATCACGTGGTATTTTGACATTGAGAATATTGAGGCATTTCTCATTTATCAAGTGCTCATAACAATCGATATATTCGGACATCAAATTCACTTTTTCTGGTTTTGATAAAGCTAATTCACTTTTATATCTTTTATAAGCCACCCCATCACCTTCATTCAGCGTATTTGTCTATCAAAGCAAAAATATATGCTGTGTTTCTCGACTTTCTACTAACCTCATGCCTTACTCCTACTTCTCCGTTAACCCAACGATCATAATAGGAATAAACAAACAAGAAATCTTTTTTTGAGATAGATCTTTGCATCGATAATTCACTAGAGGGCGTATGATCAATAGCGTTATCAACATACAAGTGACTGTTAATCGATGAGGCCTTGAACCATAACCCGCTGGTAGTTTGTGTCTCTTCTCCTGAAATAGGAACTGCTTCAATAATTCTGCTCCACAATGCTTCTCCTCTCATTATTCAATACCTTCCTTCAACTTGATATAGTTACCAGGTAAAGCTTCAAACATATCGGGATAATGCCCACACCGCGCTCTAACCTGTGTATATTGGGCCTTATTCCCATTTTTCTGTAAGTACAACTTACGTTCATATATTTCATCTGCAAGTTTCGACGCATGCATTGTCTTGTTCCCAGCCTCTGAAAGCACAATCTTCATAGCCTCTTGAAGGGTATAGTTAATCTGCTTGCCGAGTACTATATCATTTACTATAGAGAATAATTAAAAGGTGCGTAATAATTAAAAGATATCGTTCTCTTTATCAACTATCCATTTACCAATACTATCCGTCTGAATTATCGGTATGTGTTTTGTCAAGATATCGTATTTACTCAT
>JAAZFB010000098.1 GCA_012511915.1 Clostridiaceae bacterium | reverse complement strand
ATTCTGAGATACCCAAAAGACAAGACCGAAATAACGAATATAAGCTATGAGCCATGGCATTATCGGTATATTGGCATTCCACACTCGTATTACTGCTACGAAAACGATTTGTGCCTTGAGGAGTACATCAGCTTTCTGGCAGAGGGCAGCAGCTATTCCATATCTATTGACAAAATTAACTATACTGTATATTATGCAACTGAAAACGATGTTTTCATTGATGTTCCGGCTGACAAAACATACAAGCTCTCGTCAGATAACACGGGCGGGTATGCTGTTGTGGTAATGGGGTGAGTTTTTGGATTATAACGTATTGATATGTGATGACGACAAGGACATACTAAATGCACTGGAAATATACCTAAAACAGGACGGATATAGTGTAATAAAGGCCGAAAACGGCGTACAGGCTATGGAAATACTAGAAGCCTGCGTTGTACACCTGATCCTGCTGGACGTAATGATGCCGCAAATGGATGGTATAATGACTGCCGTAAAAATACGTGAGAGTAACATCAACATACCGATCATATTTTTAAGCGCAAAAAGTGAGGATACAGACCGGGTTTTGGGCCTTAATATGGGCGGCGATGATTACATAACAAAGCCCTTCAACACAATAGAATTGCTTGCTAGAGTAAAAGCGCATCTGCGGCGTTATGCCAGAATGGGCGGCATCGTGGAACAGACCCCGATATCTCAGAACATATATACAACCGGTGGCCTTGTTGTTGATGATAATAAAAAGCAGGTTACCGTTGACGGTGACGAAGTAGTGCTGACGGCTACGGAATACAACATATTAAAGCTGCTTGTCAGTAACCAAGAGTGTGTTTTTACCGCCAATCAGATATATGAAACGGTTTGGAATGAACCTGCTTTTAATGTCGGTAAAACAATTTCGGTACATATACGGCACATCAGAGAGAAAATCGAGATCAACCCCAAAGAGCCAAGATACCTGAAAATCGTTTATGGTCTTGGGTACAAGGTGGTGCATATAGTTTGAAGAAGCTTCTTAACTCATACCTATCCTTTGCCTTGCTATTGGCAGCCTTTTATTGTTGTGTTTTCATATTAGCGTGCAATAGCCTTCGCTCCTTTGGATATTATGCAAAAGAGTTGCTTCGCAGAAGCTTCGATTATGGTGAATGGGCGACAGTTGCCATTTTGTCGGGCATTATCCTGTTTATCTTGCTTGCTGCATCAATATGGATTCTAGTCGAAAACGGCAGGCTTACTCTTTGGAAATCGACAAAATTAGAGTTAATTGTCGTTACAGTCTTCATATTCTCATTAATCACATTGATCATTATAATTGTGCGATTTAGCAGATTGATGAATCTGATGCTGAGAATCATAGCGTATCCTTTGGTCGCATACATTCTTTTTGCATTTTGGCTTGTAAGGCTGATTGCTTTCCTGCAAACAGGCAAAAAGTATGAAAAAATATCCTGGTACAAATTTTATAAGCAGTTTCCAATTAACCAGCCGGTTTCTGTTTTTGTCACATTTCTATCACTGGTGTCTTTTACATATTTGTTTTTTGATTTCAATACGGGCACTGTTTTATTGTCATTATTCCTTTTTGCTTTAGCAACAGCATT
>JAAZFB010000097.1 GCA_012511915.1 Clostridiaceae bacterium | reverse complement strand
TATATTTATATCCGAAAGATCAAGGTCAATGAGCTCCGTAACACGAATCCCGGTTGCATACAGAAGTTCAAGCATGGCTTTATCCCGGCTACCCTTCTTGTCGCCCGTATCAGGCTGCTCAAGAAAAATCTCTACCTCTTTACTCGAAAGTATTTGAGGGAGTTTTCTGTTTTGCTTGTCGAGTGCGACATGTTCCGCCGGATTTATTTCAACAATGTTTTTCTCTCTGAGATAACTGTAAAAGCACTTCAAAGAAGCAACGGAGCGGGATAGTGTAGCAACAGACTTTCCATCTTTTTTAAGCCACTGCACATAAGCAGAAACAATTTCTCCAGAAACATCCTCAAGTGCAGCGGAAGTATATCTGGATAAATATTTATTAAACTGATTTACATCACGCAGGTAGGATACCAACGTATTTGAAGAGACATGTTTTTCGCTTTTAAGGTAGTTTTCATACTTGGCAATCAGCATATCGTCTATTTCGGGCAGCCTCCCCTCAAATGTAATCAGCTAAATAAGCAAAGTAATTATCTGCGGTATCAAGTAAGACTTAAGGATTGATGTAAAGAATAAAACAGATAGTGTAAACAGAGATACAAGAAAAAAGCTGCCTGTGAAAGGCTTAGCACAAGAACCGCTAAAAACGACCTGAGTAAGTTTTGATGAAGTTCTCATACAATATGCGGAAAAAGCCAGAAGACAGGGAATGCAAATAAAAATATCCAAAGAACAATAAACAATAGAAATCCAAATACCCGAATTTCCGTAAATCGTTAAAATCGACGCTGAAAAAAAACTAAGCAAAAAACCTTTTATCATCGATACCAAGGGGATGAAAATATAGCCAAAGACAAAAAAAGTCAAAATGAATACCGCTAAGCAGAGAATTGACGCTGAAATAAAGGAATTAATAAAGGCTTTTATTCCAACCCCATCTGAATTTATGTAACCGAACAAAACATTCAATGAACTGTATTCTGTAACCTGTGATGTATTTTCGGCAAAGCTTGCCGAAACAAGCCCCATCAATGTGCCAACTGCTAAAAAAGCAACGCAAATAAGAAACAAGCCTTTATAGATGCGATTGCCAACTTCATAAAAAACGGCTGATTTTCGCACTGCAGCGTAACACTCCTTCACCGGTCAGTTATTATGATTATCGGCAAAGTTCGGTATTTACAGCAGTAATGTGCTTATAAATATAGTACAAACCGTATCGATAATCAAGAATAACTGGTAAAATAACATATTTTTGTCTATTATGCCGATTTTTTATGTAAACAATATTATGTTAACTTGTTAACTGATGGTGCCAACCGTTCGGACTTCGCCCGCTTATGTATACATCATTTTGTATAAAAGAACAGCGCAAATACAAGATGTTGTCTTTTAATGTACTTCACGTTAACGCCGCTCGCGATTACTTCCTGTGATAACGCGCGGATGGACTTCTTCTCCTTTTAGTTATTATGCTGTAACCGACAATTGAGCCGAGCATTATTGCAAGCAGTTCAAAGCCGATTTGTTTTGTAGTTACGGCATCTTTCCAAATCGCTCTGCCAAAAAGAAATATTACCACAAAGATAATAACCGCATTGATCAGGCAGACAGGCAGGCGATTAGTTCTTATCTTTTTACCCATACAGACAGCACCGATTATACCGGCAATAAACATTGCGGCTATGTTATATACCCTCACGCTATCAACCGGCAGCTTTCCCGAAGCTGTCAGCGCCGCACCGACAAAAAGCATTACTATTAATGATACCGCTGACGCCAGTATACCTTTTGATAATCCGGATAAAACCCCGCGTTTTTTTTCGGACATAAAAAAACCTCCTGCCCAAACAAGTTTGTACAACATTGTTATTCGGGCGAAGAGGATTTAATGCAAAAAATGAAGACAAAACCATACGATTTTGTCTTCATTCTAAATAGCTATTTTACTTCTGCGCGTGTGTGGTTTCCGTTCCTTTGGAAGAGATCGCCCACTTTGTTATCTGTATACGAACCCTGTCTTCTCCGGTTTCAAATGTTATAAGATCGTCCTTGATCGAACAGACCTTCCCTACCATACCGCCTATTGTGGTTATATCGTCGCCAACCGCAAGCTCGTTTCTCATTTCGGCAAGTTTCTTTTTCTTCTTGTTTTCCGGTCTGATAAGGAAGAAATAAAACACAGCTATCAGGAGAACGAACATAAGGATATAGGAGTAGTTCCCGAATCCGCCTGCCGCCTGTGTATCGGTTGAGTCGGCCGGTGTCGCGCTTGTCGGCAGACAGCCGGTAAACAATGCGAAAAACAGCACCGCCATAAGTACAAGCGCTGCTAATCTCGCAACTTTATTATGCTTCAAATATATGACCTCCTAAAAATTATACCTGATTATACCCAGTATTTATGCTGAATGCAACACCTTTTTATCTTCCTTATCCACCCCGCGCATAAAACTCCCTGCGGAACTCTGTATAGCTGCCCGTTTCTATTGCGTTTCTTATCCGGCCCATAAGCTCATTATAATAGTATAAATTGTGTATAACCCCGAAACGCAGCGCAAGAAGCTCACCGGCTTTAAAAAGATGTCTGATATACGCCCTCGAGTAATTTGTGCAAACCGGACAGGCGCATTCTGAATCGATCGGAGCCAAATCTTTTTCGTATTTTTCGTTTTTTATATTTATAGCACCGTTTTTTGTATAAAACTTACCGTGTCTTCCGTTCCTTGCGGGCATAACACAGTCGAACATATCTATTCCGAGTCCAACGCATTCCACAATATTAGCGGGTGTCCCCACACCCATAAGATAACGGGGTTTGTTTACCGGCATAAAAGGCTCTACGGCATCGACAGTAGCGTACATATCCTCATGAGTCTCTCCGACCGCCAGGCCGCCTATCGCATAGCCCGCAAGGTCCAGCGCCGCTATCTCCCGCATATGCCAGACACGCAGCGAAGAAGAAATGCCTCCCTGATTGATCCCGAAAAGGACCTGGCCGCGATTAACCGCATCGGTTCCGGAATTAAGCCTTTTTATTTCATCCGCGCATCGAACGAGCCAATTTAAAGTTCGCTTGCACGCCTCAATCATATATTCTTCTTTACACGGCATACCCACACATTCGTCAAAAGCCATAGCAATATCCGAACCTAAAGAAGATTGAATCGCCATACTGATTTCCGGCGACATGAAAATTTTGCGGCCGTCTATGTGTGAGTTGAAGTATACTCCTTCTTCTTTCACATTTCTTAGTTTT
>JAAZFB010000096.1 GCA_012511915.1 Clostridiaceae bacterium | reverse complement strand
GGTATATACTATTCAATGCAAATGGATAAGACGGGTAAACCCCTTTTTACAAGCACACTTATTCCCAATCGAGGTGCTTGGCTTGAGTATGAGACCGATTCGAATGATGTTGTATCCATTCGTATTGACAGAACAAGAAAAATCCCAGTTACCGTTATTTTACGTGCTCTTGGGCTTGGTAAAAACGAGCAGATAATTGAAAGATTCGGTGATAATGAGCTTATTTTATCCACCCTTGATAAAGATATTGCAAAAAGCCGTGAAGATGGGCTCATTGAAATATATAAAAGATTGCGCCCCGGCGAGCCACCTACTGAGGAATCAGCGGAGACACTGATTAATTCTTTATTTTTTGACCAGCGAAGATATGACCTGGCAAAAGTGGGACGTTATAAATTTAACAAAAAGCTTGGAATAGCAGCGCGCGTTGCAGGCCTTACCGCGGCAACAGATATTGTTTCGCCGGTTACCGGTGAAATATTGGCAGCGGCCGGAGAAAAGATTACAAAGGAAAAAGCTGAATTAATCGAGCAAAACGATGTAAACGAATTTTTGGCTGATATGGACGGAAGACAGGTTATAGTGTTTTCAAACAGTATGGTGCATCTATCAAATTATGTAGACTTTGATATAAATGAGCTTGGAATTAAAGAGAAGGTATATCTTCCGGTTTTAGAGGAAATACTTGCAAACAATCATACTGTTGAAGAAATAAAAGAGGCTATTACTGAAAATATAGACGAACTTATACCGCGATATATCCGTATTGACGATATTTTGTCGTCAATAAATTATCAAATCCATTTGTCCTATGGCATTGGCACAACGGATGACATTGACCACCTTGGCAACCGAAGATTGCGTAGTGTGGGTGAGCTTTTACAAAATCAGTTCAGGATAGGACTTGCGCGCATGGAACGTGTTGTGCGCGAGCGAATGTCAATCCAAGACTTGGATGTTATTACGCCGCAAACACTTATAAATATTCGCCCGGTAAGTGCGGCAATTAAAGAGTTCTTTGGTTCGTCCCAGCTCTCACAATTTATGGACCAGACAAACCCCCTCAGTGAATTGACACATAAAAGGCGTTTATCCGCATTGGGACCGGGTGGTAAGTCAAGAGAGAGGGCAGGTTTTGAAGTGCGTGATGTTCACCATTCTCACTATGGAAGAATGTGCCCGATAGAATCGCCGGAGGGCCCAAATATTGGCTTGATTTCTTCACTTTCGACTTATGCAAGGATTAACGAATACGGTTTTATAGAAACACCATATTTAAAGGTTGATAAGGATACAAATAAAGTTTTACCCGAAACAATATATATGACTGCAGACATTGAAGATGAGTTTATTATTGCGCAGGCGAACGAGCCGCTTGATGAAGAGGCTAGGTTTGTTAACAAAAAGGTTTCGGGCAGGTATAGGGATAAAATCCTTGAAGTTTCCGCCAAAGAGGTGGATTATATGGATGCATCCCCCAAACAAATGGTGTCTGTTGCAACCGCAATGATTCCCTTTTTGGAAAATGATGATGCCAATCGCGCACTTATGGGCTCTAATATGCAACGCCAAGCTGTGCCGCTTATTAAAACGGATTCCCCTATTATTGGTACGGGTATGGAATATCGTGCAGCTAAGGATTCGGGTGTTGTCATTATTGCAAAAAACGATGGTGTGGTGCAAAGGGTTAGTGCGGATGAAATTCGAATTAAAAATGAAGCAGGTTCAGTCGATTCTTATAGATTGCTTAAATTTAAAAGATCTAATCAAAGCTCCTGTATTAACCAAAAGCCTACTGTAGCATTAGGCGAGAAGGTTAAAAAAGGATCTATAATAGCTGACGGTCCATCCACTCAAAACGGTGAAATAGCACTTGGAAAAAATGTGCTTATCGGGTTTATGACATGGGAGGGCTACAATTATGAGGATGCTATTTTAATTAGTGAAAAACTTGTTAAGGACGATACATTTACTTCTATTCATATAGAAAAATACGAGTGTGAAGCACGCGATACAAAGCTTGGGGCGGAAGAAATAACCCGCGAAATACCTAATGTGGGTGAAGATTCCCTACAAGACCTTGACGAGCGCGGGATTATTCGTTTAGGCGCAGAAGTGGTACCGGGTGATATATTGGTCGGTAAAATAACACCGAAAGGTGAAACGGATTTAACGAGCGAAGAAAGGTTGCTTCGTGCTATTTTCGGTGAAAAAGCGCGGGAGGTTCGTGATACTTCCCTTAGAGTTCCTCACGGTGAAGCAGGTATTGTTGTAGATGTTAAGGTGTTTAGCCGTCAAAATGGCGACGAACTCGCACCGGGGGTAAATCAGATGGTTAGATGCTATATTGCGCAACGAAGGAAGATAAGCGTTGGTGATAAGATGGCGGGCCGTCATGGTAACAAGGGTGTTATTTCGAGAATACTACCGGAAGAGGATATGCCCTTTTTGCCGGATGGAACACCGCTTGATATTGTGTTTAATCCCCTGGGTGTGCCATCGCGTATGAACATTGGGCAGGTGCTTGAAGTTCACCTTGGTTATGCGGCAAAAGCGTTAGGTTGGAAGATAGCTACCCCGGTATTTGACGGTGCAAATGAAAATGATGTTATGGATGCGCTTGAATTAGCCGGATATGACAGAAGCGGTAAAACAACTTTGTATGACGGCAGGACAGGAGAGCCCTTTGATAATAAAGTTACGGTGGGCTATATGTATGTGTTGAAACTTGCGCATCTTGTAGATGATAAAATACATGCACGCTCAACCGGCCCGTATTCGCTTGTTACACAACAACCCCTTGGCGGTAAGGCACAGTTCGGTGGTCAGCGATTTGGGGAAATGGAGGTATGGGCGCTTGAAGCGTATGGCGCTGCGTATACCCTTCAGGAAATACTAACGGTAAAATCGGATGATGTGGTAGGGCGTGTTAAGACATATGAAAGCATTGTTAAGGGTGAGAACATACCACAACCCGGTGTGCCTGAATCATTTAAGGTGCTGATTAAGGAATTGCAATCTTTGTGTCTGAATGTAAAGGTTTTAGATGAAGAGATGGAAGAAATCGCAATTCGTGAAAGTGCTGAAGACGAGGAAGATAGCAGCATTAAAGATTTAGTGCTTTCCGATACACCGGGCTATGAGGAGCATATGGGCACATACAAGGAGAAGGAAAAAACAGAAGACGATATTGTAGAAGAAATTTTTCAGCAAGATGAATTGGATGATGATTTTGATGATGATGATGATGATGAACCGCAAGATGAAGGAATATTAATGGATGACTACGAAGATGAAAATGATGATGATTTAGCAGATGAATTTGAGGAAGACGACGATATTTTGTTGTAGGGCATTAATTGTATGATAGGAGGAGCTGAATAATTTGCTAGATTTTAGTAACTTTGAGGCAATGCAAATAGGGCTTGCGTCGCCGGATAAAATCAGGGAATGGTCTTGTGGTGAGGTTAAAAAGCCTGAGACTATTAATTATAGAACCCTTAAGCCGGAAAAAGACGGATTGTTTTGTGAAAGGATTTTTGGACCCACAAAAGATTGGGAATGCCATTGCGGTAAATATAAGCGAATTCGATATAAGGGAATTATTTGCGACAGGTGCGGAGTTGAAGTAACCCGTTCAAAAGTCAGACGTGAGAGAATGGGCCATATAGAGCTCGCGGCCGCGGTATCCCATATTTGGTACTTTAAAGGTATTCCCAGCAGAATGGGACTTATGTTGGATTTGTCGCCACGAATACTTGAAAAAGTGTTGTATTTCGCCGCATATATAGTTTTGGATCCCGGCAAAACCCCGCTAACCAAAAAACAGACACTGACGGAAAAAGAGTATAGGGAAGCAGTGGAAAAATTCGGTGATAAGTTTGTTGCCGGAATGGGTGCCGAAGCCATACGTGAATTACTTGCCGAGATTGATCTCGACAAGCTTTCTGCCGGACTTAGGGAGGAACTTGAAAGTGCGGCAGGGCAAAAAAGGGTACGTATTATAAAACGGCTTGAAGTTATCGAAGCGTTTCGTTTTAGCGGAAACAGACCGGAATGGATGATAATTAATGCTATTCCAGTTATTCCGCCGGAAATACGACCTATGGTACAACTTGACGGTGGCAGATTTGCAACGAGTGATCTTAATGACCTTTACAGGCGCGTTATAAATAGAAACAACAGACTTAAAAAGCTTATTGATTTAGGCGCTCCGGACATAATAGTGCGGAACGAAAAGCGCATGTTGCAAGAGGCGGTAGACGCACTTGTAGATAACGGCAGAAGAGGACGCCCAGTTACAGGTCCGGGCAATCGTCCGTTAAAATCGCTTTCTGATATGTTAAAGGGTAAGCAAGGGCGCTTTAGGCAAAACTTGCTTGGAAAACGTGTGGATTATTCCGGACGTTCGGTTATAGTTGTCGGCCCTGAACTTAAAATATATCAATGTGGTCTGCCTAAAGAGATGGCGCTTGAGCTTTTTAAACCTTTCGTTATGAAACGTTTAGTAAATGATGGTTTGGCGCATAATATAAAATCAGCAAAAAGAATGGTTGATCGTGTACGCAACGAAGTGTGGGATGTATTGGAAGATGTAATTAAAGAGCATCCTGTGTTGTTAAACCGTGCCCCCACGCTTCACCGTTTAGGGATTCAAGCTTTTGAACCGGTTCTTGTTGAAGGAAGGGCATTAAAACTGCATCCTCTTGTATGTACAGCCTACAATGCGGATTTTGACGGTGACCAAATGGCCGTCCATGTACCGCTGTCTGCTGAGGCGCAAGCAGAAGCAAGGTTTTTGATGCTTTCTGCAAATAATCTCTTGAAACCGCAAGATGGCCGTCCTGTAACAATACCCACACAGGATATGGTTTTGGGTAGTTATTATTTAACCTTGATAGACGAAAATGAAAAAGGCGTCGGCAAAGTGTTTTCTAGTGTCAATGAGGCAGTTATGGCATATGAAACAAAGGCTGTCGGACTTCATTCGCCAGTTAAGGTGAAATTTGTTAAAGAGGTAAACGGCGAAGAAATTTGTGAATTATTAGATACAACCGTTGGCAGGGTAATTTTCAATGAGCATATACCGCAAGACCTCGGAATTGTTGACAGAAGTTTACCGGAAAATGAGTTTAAGCTTGAGGTGGATTTTCTTGTGGATAAAAAGAAGATTAGCCTTATTGTGGATAAGTGCATAAAAAAACATGGGATAACCGAAACAGCAATTATGCTCGACAAGATAAAATCGCTTGGCTTTAAGTATTCTACCAGGGGCGCAATAACAATAGGCGTAAACGATATGGAAATACCCGAAGCTAAAAAACATTTGTTGGAAGAGGCAGAAGCCCAAGTTGAACAGATTTCAATGCAATTCAGACGCGGACTCATATCTGACGCAGAACGTTATGAGCTTGTAATAAAGACATGGACTGACACAACCGAGAAGGTTACAAAAGCACTTATGGAAAACCTCAACGTGCGTAATCCTATTTATATGATGGCTAATTCCGGTTCGAGGGGAAGCGTAAACCAAATACGCCAGCTTGCGGGAATGCGTGGCTTGATGTCAGATACAACCGGACGTCCGGTTGAAATACCAATTCGTGCGAATTTCCGTGAAGGGTTAAATGTTTTGGAATATTTTAACTCAACCCATGGCGCTCGAAAAGGTTTAGCAGATACAGCACTCAGAACCGCGGATTCGGGGTATTTAACACGTCGCTTGGTTGACGTATCACAGGATGTAATCATAAGGGAAATCGATTGTAATTGTGATGATTTCATTGAGATATCCGATATTAAAGACGGTAACGAATTGATAGAAGGGTTATTCGACCGTTTGGTGGGCAGGTATGTAGCAGAGGATGTTATACATCCAAAAACAGGCGAAGTGCTTGCACAAAGGAACACCCTATTAACCGATGAGAAAGCAAAAACAATAGTTGATGCAGGGGTTACTCATGTAAAAATTCGTTCGGTTTTAAAATGCAAAGCAAAAGCGGGCGTATGTGTTCACTGCTATGGCTCTAATCTTGCAACCGCAACGGAAGTAAATGTAGGCGAATCGGTCGGTATTATTGCCGCACAATCAATCGGTGAGCCGGGAACTCAGCTTACTATGCGTACATTCCATACCGGCGGGGTTGCGGGTGAAGATATTACACAAGGTTTACCACGTGTAGAAGAGTTGTTTGAGGCGCGAAAGCCTAAAGGTCTCGCGATTATTGCGGAAATAGACGGAGAAATATCGTTTGCCGAATCAAAGAAAAAGCGTGAAATTTTAATAACGGATGACGAAAACGGTGATGTTAGGACATACTTCATTCCCTATGGTTCACGTATAAAAGTTGAAGCAGGCGAAAAGGTTCAAGCGGGCGATGAGCTTACCGAAGGCTCAATAAATCCCCACGATATTTTGAAAATAAAAGGAACGGCTGCGGTGCAGCAGTATCTTATTCAAGAGGTGCAAAGGGTTTATAGGTTGCAGGGCGTTGATATAAACGACAGGCATATAGAAGTTATTATACGTCAAATGATGAAAAAAGTTAAGGTTGAAGACTCCGGCGATACAATGCTACTTAGTGGCGCTTTAATGGATAAGTTTGAATTAAATAGGGTTAATGACGAGGCAATAGCAAAAGGCGGGGAGCCGGCAACAGTAACACCTGTTATTTTGGGTATAACAAAAGCATCACTTGCGACCGATTCATTTTTGTCGGCGGCTTCATTCCAAGAAACTACAAAAGTTCTTACAGATGCTGCAATTAAAGGAAAGATTGACCCATTGCTCGGGCTTAAGGAGAATGTTATAATCGGTAAGCTTGTTCCTGCCGGAACCGGCATGAACAAATATCGAAGTATCGAGATTGGCAAGAGAGATGAAATAATACCGGTAGAAAATGATGCAGTTATACCTGAAGTATGATTTTATCGGATTATTGACAAAATTAAGATGCTATGGTAATATAATTGGAGGTTTTAAGCCTTATGTTAAGCAAGATCGATCCAAACAGCAGGTTTGTCGGGTTTAAGCAGTCAAAGAGAGCCATAGAAAATGGTGATGCTTCCTGTGCTTATATTGCTGAAGACTGTGAGCCGCAAATGCGGCAATATTTAGAGACATTGTGCCGAAACCATAATGTTAAGATTGAATATCTGCCGACTATGAAGCAGCTTGGCACAGAGTGTGGGATAGAAGTTGATGCTGCTGTTGCTGTTATCAGGCAAAGTCATTAATTTTGGATTGTCATAATTTTGGTTTGTGGCTTTATGCTTCAAATATGGAGGACGTTGAATTTATGACGGGAATATATTTTTTGCAACAATTCGCGTCCCCAATTATTCAACAATAACGATAGAAAGGAGATGAGACAGTAAATGCCAACATTTAACCAATTGGTGAGAAAGGGACGTAAATCAAGTTTTAAAAAGTCCACTGCCCCAGCGTTACAAAAGACGATGAACTCGATAAAAAATAAGGTAACCGACCAAGAATCACCGCAAAAAAGAGGTGTGTGCACCGTTGTAAAAACGATGACCCCGAAAAAACCTAACTCTGCTCTTAGAAAAGTCGCAAGGGTTCGGCTTACAAACGGGATTGAAGTATCTGCATATATTCCGGGTATTGGGCATAACATACAAGAACATAGTGTTGTGCTTATTAAGGGCGGAAGGGTTAAAGACCTTCCCGGTGTAAGGTATCACATTGTTCGCGGTACACATGATGCCTCCGGTGTAACAGCACGCAGACAGGGCAGAAGCTTGTATGGCGCAAAAGTGCCGAAAGAAAAGTAAAATCCAATTAACAACAATCGTACCATTGGTACAAAATATCACAAAAAAGATGCAATGAAATTTAATTAGCATCTTCAAACAACAGTGCGAGTGCCATGGTGTAAAATATATTGGCAATAAACGCACGGGGATTTTCGGCTTTTGCTTTGTTGCCGACATACCCATACAACCCAATTAGGGTTGAGTACCGGTGATATTCATTATTATTTATGAAGGAGGGAAGTAAAGTGCCAAGAAGAGGTTTTATTGCTAAAAGGGACGTATTACCTGATCCGCTTTACGGAAGCAAGTTAGTAACACGGCTGATTAATAACATTATGCTTGACGGTAAAAGAGGTGTAGCGCAAAAAATAGTTTACGGCGCATTTGATATTGTCAAGCAGAAAACAGGAAAAGAGCCTGTTGAGGCGTTTGAAGAGGCATTAGGTAATATAATGCCTGTGCTTGAAGTAAAAGCAAGACGAGTGGGCGGTGCAACATATCAAGTACCTATCGAGGTTCGACCCGAAAGACGGCAAACATTGGGTTTGCGTTGGTTAACCAATGATTCAAGAGGCAGAAATGAGCGTACAATGCGTGAACGTTTAGCCGCTGAGATAATGGATGCTCTAAACAGTACAGGCTCCTCGGTGAAAAAACGCGAAGATATGCATAAAATGGCAGAGGCAAACAGAGCGTTTGCCCATTATAGATGGTAAATTTGATTTATGTAAGGAGAAAACAGTGAGCAGGGAATTCAGTTTGGAAAAAACCAGGAATATTGGAATTATGGCTCACATTGATGCAGGAAAAACTACGACAACAGAACGAATTCTGTTTTATACGGGACGAGTTCATAAAGTTGGGGAAACCCATGAGGGCGCCGCAACAATGGACTGGATGGAGCAAGAGCAGGAGCGTGGGATTACGATTACTTCTGCCGCAACGACTGCCCAATGGAAGGACCACAGAATAAATATTATTGATACACCCGGACATGTTGATTTTACTGTCGAGGTGGAGCGTTCGCTTCGTGTACTTGACGGTTCGGTTACGGTGTTTTGCGCCAAGGGCGGTGTAGAACCCCAATCTGAGACGGTATGGCGGCAGGCTGATAAGTATCATGTGCCGCGTCTGGCTTATGTTAATAAGATGGATATAATGGGCGCTGATTATTATAACGTAATTGCGATGATGAAGGACAGGCTAAAATGCAATGCCTTACCCATTCAAATACCTATCGGGCATGAGGATAGCTTCAGAGGCCTTGTTGATTTGGTTGTTATGAAGGCATACGTTTTCTATGACGATATGGGTACCGATATACGCGAAGAGGAAATACCCGAAGATTTAATCGAAAAGGCTAAGTCCTATCGTAATGATTTGGTAGAAATGGTTGTTGAAACAGACGAGGAACTTTTAGCAAGATTTTTTGACGGTATCGAACCGTCGGTTGACGAAATAAAAGCTGCTATCAGAAAAGCAACCATTTGCGGTGAATTAGTCCCAGTGCTGTGCGGTACCTCGTATCATAATAAAGGTGTACAAAAACTGCTTGATGCCGTTGTAGATTATATGCCTTCTCCGGTTGACATTCCGCCTATTAAGGGTATAATACCTAAGACAGAGGAGGAAACCGAACGCTTCGCAGACGATGATCAACCGTTTTCTGCACTTGCATTTAAAATAGCAATAGACCCTTTTGTTGGTAAACTTTGCTTTTTTAGAGTATATTCGGGCAAAATGGCGAGCGGCTCTTATGTTTACAACTCAACCAAGCAAGTCAAAGAGAGAATAGGCAGAATACTGTTAATGCATGCAAACCATCGCGAAGATATCCCTACCGTTTATTCAGGGGATATTGCGGCAACGATAGGTCTTAAAAACACAACTACCGGCGATACACTTTGCGATGAATCAAAAGCTGTTGTTTTAGAGTCTATGGATTTTCCTGAACCGGTTATTCGAGTGGCGATTGAGCCTAAGACAAAGGCAAGTCATGAGAAAATGGGGATAGCTCTTACCAAGCTTGCGGAGGAAGACCCGACTTTTAAATCTTATACCGACGAAGAAACAGGACAAACGATTATTGCAGGTATGGGTGAACTTCACCTTGAAATTATTGTAGGCAGACTGCTTAGGGAATTTAAGGTAGAGGCAAATGTCGGCAAGCCGCAGGTAGCGTACAAAGAGACAATTAATAATACAGTCGAGATTGAACACAAATATGCACGTCAGTCAGGCGGTAGGGGTCAATATGGTCATGTAATGTTGAAACTTGAGCCGTTGGAACCTGGCGAAGGCTACGAATTTGTTAATAAAATTGTCGGTGGTGCAATACCCAAAGAATATATTCCTGCTGTTGATGCAGGTGTCCAAGGCGCAATGCAGGCGGGGGTACTTGCCGGATACAATGTGGTTGATATACGTGTCACTTTGTATGATGGTTCTTTCCATGAGGTTGACTCATCCGAGATGGCTTTCAAAATAGCGGCATCCATGGCCTTTAAAGAGGGCTGTCGTAAAGCCGTGCCTGTATTAAAAGAGCCTATAATGAAAGTGGACGTAACGGTGCCGGAAGAGTATATGGGTGATGTGTTAGGGGATTTAAATTCACGCCGTGGTCAAATCCAAGGCATGGAAGCAAAATCAGGCGCTCAATCAATTTCAGCATTTGTACCCCTTGCGGAAATGTTTGGTTATGCAACAGAGCTCCGCTCAAAAACACAAGGACGAGGACAATATGTAATGCAACCAAGTCATTATGAAAGCGTACCCAAAAACATACAAGAGGGCGTAGTAACCAAAAAATTTAGTTAATAAATAATTTTTATTTTATTTAAGGAGGAATATTAAAATGGCAAAAGCAAAATTTGAAAGATCAAAACCCCATGTAAACATTGGAACAATCGGTCATGTGGACCATGGTAAGACTACACTTACCGCGGCAATTACCAAGGTGCTTGGGTTTAAAGGACAGGCAGCTTACACATCATATGACAATATTGATAAGGCGCCTGAAGAAAGAGAAAGAGGAATAACTATTTCGACATCTCACGTTGAATACGAGACTGATGCACGTCATTATGCGCATGTTGACTGCCCCGGCCATGCTGACTATGTTAAAAACATGATAACGGGCGCAGCCCAAATGGATGGTGCAATCCTTGTTGTATCTGCTGCTGATGGCCCGATGCCACAAACAAGAGAACACATCCTTTTAGCACGTCAGGTTGGTGTTCCACACATTGTTGTTTATTTGAACAAGGCTGACCAGGTTGATGATCCGGAGCTTTTAGAGCTTGTTGAAATGGAAGTCCGTGAACTATTGAGCGAATATGAATTCCCCGGAGACGACACCCCGATTATCATTGGCTCTGCATTGCAAGCTATTGAAAGTGAATCCCAGGACATTAATTCACCTGAATATGAATCAATTATTAAGCTTATGGATGCGGTTGATTCATTTATCCCCTCACCCCAGAGAAAGACCGATTTACCTTTCTTAATGCCTGTTGAGGATGTATTCTCAATTACCGGCCGCGGCACCGTTGCTACAGGCAGGGTTGAAAGAGGAACACTCAAAGTATCCGAAGAAGTTGAAATTGTTGGTCTTGCGGATGAATCACGCAAAGTAGTTGTTACCGGTATAGAAATGTTTAGAAAGCTTCTTGATTATGCAGAAGCAGGCGATAACGTCGGTGCTTTGCTGCGCGGTGTTCAAAGAACAGAAATAGAGCGTGGACAAGTCTTGGCAAAACCCGGTTCTATTAAACCTCATACCCATTTTGTTGGTCAGGTTTATGTGCTTACAAAGGATGAGGGCGGAAGGCACACACCATTCTTTAACAATTATCGCCCACAGTTTTATTTCAGAACAACTGACGTAACAGGTGTAGTTCAGCTACCCGACGGTGTAGAAATGTGTATGCCTGGGGATAATATTGAAATGGAAGTTACCCTTATTACCCCTATCGCAATTGAAGAAGGCTTACGCTTTGCTATTCGTGAAGGCGGAAGAACAGTTGGCTCAGGTGTTGTAATAAAGATACTGTAAGTTATTCGATAATTCCAAATGAAATAATAAAGGGGTGTATCACAATCGTTCTTTGTGATACACCCCTTATTAATCGTCTCCTCTAAGCAAATTTTCTGCATAGTCTTGCAAGCTTGCATAGGAATTGATGTTGCTTTCTCGTTGGCTTATTTGCACTCTGACATATTCAGGCAACGAAAAGAAATAATCTTTTGCCTGCGTTTCGTTTTGCATCAGTTCTTCTAAACCACTATAGCGTTTTAACATGCCGATACCTCCGTATGATTCGTTATGTTCAAGGCTTAGTATTGGCAGTTGAGGGCAAAAAAATTCTTAAAATTAAATTCAATTAATTTCCGATTTATCAATACCTTTTTTGAGTTTCCCCATTTTTTTGAATGAAAACCGTTACAACCGTTACCATATGTGGAAGAAGTGAAAATTTGAAAATGAAACTTACTGTATTTGTGGATAACTCCAAGTGCAAAGTCTGATATAT
>JAAZFB010000009.1 GCA_012511915.1 Clostridiaceae bacterium | reverse complement strand
TTTTGCCGTTTGAGCTGCAATCCTTCCAAATTTTCGCGGCGTAACTTCGACTTCAACTATGTCTCCAATTTCAAAATCAGGACTGAATTTGTTTGCCTGTTCCAGGGATATATCAGTAGATGGATCAGCAACTTCCTCAACTATGTTTTTTAAAGCAAAAACCCGCACATCACCTGTCAGGCGATCGATGTACACTTCAACATTATTTGCCGATCCGTAATTCCGCTTGTATGCAGTAATTAAAGCTACTTCAATTGCATCAATAAGGATCTCCTTACCAATACCCTTTTCTTTTTCTATCTGCTCTAGTGCATGTATCAATTCGGCACTCATTTTAAAGCCTCCCTATTAAAAAATCGTTCTGTTAATCTTCGATATATTATCCAACATATATGTTTTTGTTTCCGTGCTTTCGGTTGTAATCGTAACGGAATCAATGTTGTATGCGTTAAGGATACCTTCTGCAGTTTTGCTTCCATCAACAGGCGCATAAAACTTAATCAGTACTTTATGCCCTATAGCTCTAATATAATCCTGTGACCTTTTAAAAGGTCTTTCAACCCCCGGTGACGATACTTCAAATATATACGATTGGGGTATGGGATCGACTTCATCAAGTTTTTCACCCAATGGTTTGTTTACCGCTTCACAATCCTCCAGAGATACTCCTCCGTCTTTATCAATATAAACCCTCAGGTACCAGTTGGCACCTTCGCGAACATATTCCACGTCCACAAGCTCAAGCCCGAAGCTTTCAACAATTGGCTCTGCAAGAACCTTAACTATTTCAGGCACGCTTTTTTTTGCCATAATGCAAGCCTCCACAGAATAATCTGTTTCGTTTTTCTATTTGCTACATAAGTTGAACTAAATTCTACTTATGTTGTGACGAGCAATTGCATGTTTTTTATCTGCTAAATTAACAAACGCTATCAGCTCTGCAAATCTGTTTATACATAGCAAAGGATTTGACTTTGTCAAATCCGGTAATGCTGTGAGGAATTATGCTTAGGTACGGTAAAATTTTAACATCCGCCACAATTCCGTTGCATCACATACAATATATGTAAGTGACCTGCATAAAACGGAAGTAGTATACCGTTCCTTAGGCTTGGTGCTGCAAATGCGAGAAAAGCAACTATTGCAGCTTTTATTTTTCAATATATTATACCCAAACCTTAAACATATGTAACCTCCTGCACTCCACTTTAAAACGTAAAGAGTGGGAGCAACCCACTCTTTACGAACTTCCCATCAATAAACCAAAATTATTATACCATGTAAATACTTTCATTGCAAATATTTTTCAAACTCTTGTCATATTGTAACTCCGGGGGTGTAACTATTCAGTTGGTAGTACCCTGTTCAATGCACACATAATTGCATGGAAAGAGGCAGTTGTTGTGTTCCTGTCTTTGCCGACACCAAAAATACTCTTTCCCCCACCGTTTGCCAACTGAATATAGGCTACAGCTTCAGCATCAGCACCACTTGATAAGGCATGCTCCTCATAAGCCTCGAACCTGTATTTTGCAAGCTTTGTAGTCTTGAGAGCATCAAAGAAGGCTGATATCGG
>JAAZFB010000095.1 GCA_012511915.1 Clostridiaceae bacterium | reverse complement strand
TTGGCAGGATTTATAGAAACAGCACCGTCTTTACTGTCTAACTTATACTTAATATTGTAAGGGTCTTTATGGTCCGCATCCGCGGCAATTATAGCGGTGGCACTTCCGCCGACTGAAAGGGTGATGGTAACCGGTATCCCCACAGGGGTCATAAAGCTCTTGCTTTTTTCATATTTCCCCTTCGCCGTCGCCATAAGCACAAGGGAACTGAAATAGTGATATCCGTCATCATTCCAAAGGCCATCTGCACCCTGCTTTTGCCCAATCTCCAAAGTTATGGCAAGGGAAATCTCATACGGCATATGGAAGTCTCCTCCACCTGAGGATTTTCCCTTTGGGTTTTCTCTGCTTTCATTGACCTTGGCGGTTACGAATTCTTTATTTTTACCCTCGGTTTCGTTTTCTAAATCGTCTTTGTTGCTGGATTTATCTTCAGTCGTGTCATCTTTTGCCTTTTCCTTAAATCTCTTTACATACTCTCCACTATAACCAAAAGATATAGTCTTGGTTTTTCTTTTAAGCCCGTTTACATCTATGTAAGTTTCCGGGTCGCCCGGGGGCATGGCCACATCCATCCCCAAGTCATATTCATTATTTATTTTGCCAAGCATATTAATAACCGGCTTTATAGGTGTTTTAAATGATGAGAGTATATCCAACCCGGACAAGTTCTGTGTAAAGACCAAACCAACCCGTACCTCAGGGTACTCCTGAAGAATTTTACCCTCTTCATCTGCTAATATACCCGATATACTCATGGTATAACCGGGCTTGATTCTCTCTGTTAATGGGTTTAAGCTGTAAGAAAACTCATCGCTGTAAGGTGCACCCGTACGCACATCCATAAAAACATTACCATCGTTGTCATAAATGCGTATTCTGGAATCATTCGGCACAATTCCCGCCTTTGAACCGTTAATGCGATAGGTGAATTTATTTGTTGCATCCTGTATAGGGACGCCAGAGTTCTTTTCAGTTAGTAATAAGTTTGTCTCCTTGCTATCTTGAACAACATATGCACGAAATTCAAATGGCGTCATAAGGCTGCTGGTGGTAAAGGTACATGGGGTGAAGCTACCTGCCTGCCCGGCGAAATTATACGTCTGTCCTCGATACCAAAGCTGCCCCTGATAATAATTCCCATCCTGATAGACAGGATCTATATCCTTGTATTTTCCGTCTATAATACCGTCTGCAGCATCATATATCCTCTTCCCGTTGATATAGACCTCCCCATCCTTAATAGGAAGATCGTAGGACATTACAGTTGGATTTAAAACGGTACAATATTGTTCGTAAAGGCCAACTATGACATGCCACATCGCAGTTCCATATTGCTTTCTTTCAAAGGTATAGAAAATTTTGGACGGATTGAAATATCCCGGCCGATAAGAGAAGTAATTTCCGTAGTACACCTTTTCGTCAAAGAAGTCTAATCTTGTCGCGCGTTCATCCGCGAAACCCATTGCCTTGAACCTTTTTAACGCCTTATCATACTCACTGTTATCATACTGACCGTCACCGTTGATATCGGGCGATTTATCCTGCCACTTTGCCATAAATCCCGGGGATAAAATCGCCTGCATACCATAATACCCCAGTGGATTGGCATTTACTATGCTGACCGGACTTTGAATCCCGCCCGCCACAGGCTGTGAATTAGGATCTCCAACAGGCGGGGTAATGAAAATGCCATCCCGGGTGGAGGACAGAAAATCGATCACAACCTCCTGGGTTTTCATAGAGATATTCGTTCCTGACAATTTGTTGCTCCCCTCTATATAGATGGTCGCATAATCGCCCGGTTCCCAGCCTAATTCCTTTGGCCTGCCGGAAAATCTGAAAGCTCCGTTTTCATAAGTTGCCGAATACTGACCTCGTTGTATGCCATCTAACGTAAAAACTGTCAGATAAGACTTAACCGGCTCACCGAATTCCTGACGGGCACCCTGATCGGGGAATCCCGAATCAAACTGATAATTCCATTCCATCTCCAAAAGAGGGTTTAAATCGGGTGTATTCCAAGCCCTATCCATTTCCGCTGCAAGGGCACTCCATACATATTCTTTCCCGTCCAATTTATATACAGGAGGAGTAACCCCGTGCTTAAATGTATTTGGATTGGCTGATACAACGAGGGTTTGCTCCCTGAAATTAAGTTCAAGTCCATTGCTTCTGTTTTCCAAAACATAGTTAATTGTCATGTTTGCATAGGGGTCCGTAACAATTATACTGTTTGGGGTTAGATAAGCACTTGTATATGCGTAGTAGCCGTTCCCCCCATAGGAAGTCCAGACAGGTGGCTTTGCGGCATATACGAGTTCTGCCGTCAAATTTTCCAGCATATCCCCCACGTAAAGATCTGCAAAGGCTGACATGAAGAAGGGGTCCGCGCTATTCTCAAAAGCTATATAGGTTCTTTCTGTTGTGTTTTTATCCGAAGCATTTTTTAGCCAACCGTTATTTCTGTCATTGAAGTTTATCTGAACATATGCCGGTATTTTGGTAAATCTCGGCCTTATCTCGATTGTTCCATTAATTACAGCATCAATAACACCGGTTTTATTGAAAAAATCTGCATTTAAAATAAGCTCTGTTCCCGAAAAAGGAATCCAGTTGTTTCCGTTCTTTATTTCAAATCCGTCGAAACGTGCGTATTTCCCATTTGGGTTATCATTGCTGTACTGATAACCGAACTCGATACGGTCGGAACGGTACACTTTGGGATTTTCAGGAGAAACCTGATAATTTCCGACATTTGAATAAACGCCTTTTACATAAAGACTGCCGGGGATGTATTCCTGATACGTTGCTCCTTTTGAGAGCATTCCGTTTGTCAGGGAATATTTCTTTTTTTGCAGCGTTGCCGGCTGTAGAATTTTTGTGCTGAACTCTTTCAGGTTTAAAGTGATTTTCCTAAAATCAGAACCACCTCTGCCATACCAACTATATGCGCTAAATACAAGTTCTTTGGTGTTTTTCCAAGCATTCGCATCAAAAGAAGGTGTTCTGACATCATAAGTAGAGTAGTATCGGTCAAATCTAATATAGTATTTATTCAGGGTAGGGGTTTTAAAAATAAATGGAAATAAAATTAAATCATTAGCTCTATCCAAGGAAAACGAGGACACATATGGGTAATCCCCGGTTTGGTAAAGAACGAATGATATTGTATCCACTCCGCCCAAGCTGCTTATCGGGTAAGCGGTTCCCACCTTTGTGTAACTATCAATCTCATATCTTATGCCATTGGTGCAGTATACAGGTACTATATCATAAATTGATTTCGCATCCAAAACAAAATCCATACCGTTTATTGTCCACGTTCCTTTACTAAAGGAATCTCCGATTCGTGTTATATATTCTGCATTCGTATTTTGTTTTGGGGTTACCTCCAAAGTATTTAAAGGGACCTCAGGGCTTTTTTTGCCCTCTTCGGCGGGGATTGTAACAACAGCATCAGCCTTTTCAGGATTGACATTGTCATTTTTACGGTCAAGTGCAACAGTGAAACGCTTATCCCCATCCCGTACAGTATCATTCAGAAT
>JAAZFB010000094.1 GCA_012511915.1 Clostridiaceae bacterium | reverse complement strand
TAAGCTCTTGTTAGTATTTTTTAGCTTCTTCAAACTCACCCCGCTTATAGTGGGTAAAGGCAAGATTATCAACAATTATGGCGTTTGTATTGTTATAGTCATATGCCATTTGGTTAAATTCAAGTGCCCTGCTTAAGTTATTGTTAAAAGCGTACATATAACCAAGACTTCCGTAAACAGAAGTAGACGGCGCTTTTTCGATAACCTCCTCAAGCATCTCTATTGCGGTTCCTACCTCTCCATTTTTCCAAAACACAAGTGCATATGAGCCCTTAAGCTGGAGTTTTTGCTGTGGAGTTAACCGGTCCATAGACAACAGAGCAAACAATTTGTTCGCTTTTTCCAACTCCCCTTCTTTCAGCAGTAAATAGGCATGTAAAACTTTATTATTAAAAGACATCCCGCCCAATCTTTGAGCAATCTCAAACCATTTTTTCCAAGAACGCAAATTGCCACGTGCATATAACAGCTTTGCTATTGATGCACAAATATTTCCCCTTTGCCAAAGAATTAGTAAAATAAATAATAGCGTAATTAGTTTTGCCGTATCAAACACTCCTTCACAACATCATCAAGCTTACTACCTTGGGTGTAATCTGCCGGTATTAAATAATCCACCCGTTTATCTTTTAACAACGACAAAGTTTTATCATCCGGCTTTTCACTTTGATACACCGCAATTGAAATTCCGCCAAAAGCCCTGACAATTTTCATACACGGTACATCAGTAAAACCGTCTCCGATATATATCATATTTTTAAACGGTACAGGACGTTTTTCCTCCGGCATGTAGCTGTTTAACACCTCATTTTCCGAAATGTCCAATACACCTTTGTTTATGCGGAACAAAAATTGCGTTTTAGTTGTATAGTTTACAACATTTTTTGGCCATATTGCCACCCCGTTTACATCGTAAAAAAATTCGCAGGCGAACACTTCGCGGAATTCATTGAAGATTGACGAGCCCTCTATTATCTCCCTCAAGCCGGAAGACACAATATAATGCTCCGTTATTACATCTGCCGCCCTGCCATATTCATTTATTCGGCCAAACCAATCTTTAACACCGTCAAACAAATCCAAATCCTTCCCAAGTACAACAAAATCATCTCTATGTATCGGCAGTTCCGCACTGGTTGCCCTTTTCACCATCAGCCACATATATGCAAGAACGGGGTCCATCTTAACTTGTTTAGTCAAAGCATTTGCTGCAGACCAAAATTCCTGTGGTGTGGTGCCTACATTCGGTATAAAACTGTACTCTTGCATATCCTTTGGACACAAGGTTTTGTCAAAATCATAAATCAGCGCAACTTTTTGTTTTGTTTTCATAACAACCTCCAAAAAGCGTACTTATACTAAATTCAATCAAATATAGTGTTATATTTGCGAGATGATTTTTTGCTGAGCAAGGCATGGGTTCTTTTGAATGCTTTTTGCATTCAAAACGGTTCTATAACGATGCTCAGTGGAAAATCAGCAGAAAAGATTGCGCTATATTTGATTGAATTCAGTATCATGCTATTCCTCTTACAACAATAGCATACAATACACAAAATTTCAAGCAAAATAATTCTTTTGCTTGCCGGATACCGGATATTAGTATATTAGTATAGTAGTATAAAACCATTATTTAATTTAATTGTAAAACACAACTGCCGTTTTTTTTGCTATAATATAGGATATATTGTTGAAATACGGTTTTTTGCAGGAAAATTTGTGCAATACCGAATGGAATTTTCAAGATGCGAAAAATAATGATAGCACTTATTATTGT
>JAAZFB010000093.1 GCA_012511915.1 Clostridiaceae bacterium | reverse complement strand
TCGTCGCTTGATAAAGCATCGACCCCGACAAGCTGAACTATTTCGTTGAGCTCAGCTTCTTCCGACAGAATTTTTACGGCAGTATTTCGGAGTTGGGTCCAGTCTTTTGCAATACTTTCGGAAAACCATTAGCTTAAAACATCTAAATATAAAGAATAAGATGTCATCCAATTTATTGCGGGGAAATGACGCCGATAAGCCAATGTTGCATCTAATCCCCAGAATACTTTGACTATTCGCAGTGTTGCTTGCGAGACCGGTTCGGATATATCACCGCCGGGCGGTGATACGGCACCGATAGCTGTTATCGCACCTTCGCGCGGGATTGTCCCTGATGATAGTACGCGCCCTGCACGCTCGTAGAATTGCGCAAGACGTGAGCCCAAGTATGCCGGATAACCTTCCTCCCCGGGCATTTCCTCGAGCCGTCCGCTCATTTCTCTGAGCGCTTCTGCCCAACGCGAAGTTGAATCAGCCATAAGCGCAACAGAATAACCCATATCGCGGAAGTATTCCGCTATTGTAATTCCGGTATATATGCTTGCTTCACGTGCTGCAACAGGCATATCAGAGGTATTGGCAATCAAAACTGTGCGTTTCATAAGCGAATACCCCGTTTTCGGGTCTTTAAGTTCCGGGAATTCCATAAGCACATCGGTCATTTCGTTTCCTCGTTCACCGCAGCCTATATATACCACAATATCGGCATCCGCCCATTTTGCGAGCTGATGCTGAACAACAGTTTTACCGCTGCCGAAAGGCCCGGGTACAGCTGCAACACCGCCCTTGGCAATCGGGAACAACGTGTCTATAACCCTTTGCCCTGTAACGAGCGGCATTTCCGGCGGCAGCTTTTGATTATAAGGCCGCCCTAAGCGCACCGGCCATTTCTGCATCATGGTAAGGTTTACGCTTTCACCGCTATCCGTTGAAATAGTCGCAACCGTTTGTTCTATTGTAAACATACCGCTTTTTATATCGGTAATTGTGCCGGATATGCCGTTGGGCACCATGATTTTGTGCACAACCAAAACAGTTTCGTTTACATGACCTATTATATCCCCGCCGATAACGCTGTCGCCAACTTTAGCATCCGGGATAAAGTCCCAGGTTGCTTCTTTGTCTAAAGGGCTGACTTGTATGCCGCGAGTGATGTTAGCGCCGGCTTGTTGCCTGATAATTTCAAGTGGGCGTTGTATTCCATCATATATTTTTTCTATAAGCCCGGGGCCCAATTCAACCGAAAGCGGAGCCCCGGTTGTATTGACCGGTTCACCCGGCCCAAGACCTGATGTTTCTTCATAAACCTGAATTGATGCCTTGTCGTTACGCATCTCAATAATCTCCCCGATAAGGTTGTGATTACTTACGCGCACAACGTCAAACATATTTGCATCTTCCATACCTCCTGCAACTACAAGAGGCCCGGAAACCTTAATTATTGTTCCCAAATAAAAACACCCACCTTAATTTTTTTCTAAATAATACTAATTCTGTCGCTGTATCGTTCAGCATTTATATTTGTTGTTATTGATCGGTATTAAACAAGATGTCGGCGCCGACTGCCCGTTCAACCGATTTTTTTATTGCATTCATTCCCATACCGTTAGAACCGCGGTTATCGGGAATAACTATAACAGCAGGATAAGGATTATCTTTATGTTCTTCAATTTTTGCCGATATTAATTGCGCGATTTTTTCTGTTACAAAAATTATCGCATAGTTCTTTGAAACAAAGTCAGCAAAAGCAATGTGCGCCTGTTCGGAATCGACTGTATCCGCAACATCAAAGCCAACAGCTTTAAAACTGAGCACACTTTCTCTGTCGCCGATTATTCCTATTCTATACATGGTATAAGTTTCACCTACCGTCCCGAAGCCTTGAGCGTATGGTTTCGTAATTTAATTCTGCATTTTTGCACGTTAAGATTATACGTACGTTTTGGATTTCGTTTTCTTTTATAAAAAAATAACCTGCCAACGGAGCAAGCCCGAAAGCACCTTTTTGTGCCTTTTTGACCTTTTTCAAAAAGTAATTATCTAAAACCAACTCAAAATCATCGCCCGAAAACGCAGAGGAGTAAGGTGTCTTTTCAAATAATATCGAATTGCTGTTGTCGGAATTTATATTATTTATAAAGAAATCATATGAGATATTACCGCCGTCTGCTATTGCCTTTTGCATACTGCCGTGTATTTTGTCCATTTTGCGCATTCGTACAAAGGTTTTTATATTATGGATATCTATTTGAGTTTTTATTAGCTCTACCGTTTTTTCTTCAGGTATTTCAGAAGCATATCGTGATAAGTCATTGAAATATGCGCTATCTAAAATGATGTCAATTAGTTGTGCATCGGCAATTTTTGCATATTGGTCATATGCATCCAAAATAGCTTGTTTAGTGTTTTCGGAGAATATTTTATACTCACGGTTGCCAACTGCATTCTTCATGTCAGAGGTTGTTATATTGCCTAATTCCATAAGCAGTTCCTGACGGGGCTGCTGGTTGGTTAATTGTGATTTGATAAGCACTTTTAAATTATGATAATCGTATTTTAGCCGTTGGGTTCTTAAAAACTCTTGGGCTCCTAATTTCTCCATAAGTGCAAAGAGCGCCAAAAGCTGATCAAAAAGCATTTCGTTATAATCTGCCGAAACTTTCCAACCTGCATTAGCAAGCGAATTAATCGAATCAGAAACAGTATCGGCGCTTATAAGTTTGTCAAGCTCGACCCTACCTAAAAGACGAATTTCTATTGATCTGATACGCGCCACCGAAGCGGCATAATCCAACTCGTTGTATGCTGTTTCAAACACGTTAATTATTCACCCCTTAGCCGAACAAAATTGATACTATTTCGCCCTCTAATTTTTCTTTTGCCCTTTTTATAAGCGCATCGAAAGAAAAGTTGTATTCAACTTTTCCGTCTTTCATTATAAACCCGCCCCCGGTGCCTTTTTGTTTATCACGAGGCAATAAAACTTTTTCGCCTTTTATGTTTTTTGACATTTCGGCAATAAGCTTTTCATAATCCGCATCTTCAAGCATGGCGAGACGACGGGCGGCATTTGTAAAAACCCCTTCAATTAAGGCTTGTTTTGAGGCAAGATATTTCTTTTTTCCCTCAAGCTGTGCATTTGCAATTATGCGTTCGGCTTTTAGGGTCGCTTGTTGTGCAGTGTGAGTTCTCAATTGTTTTTCTTTTTCGTCAATATCTTTTTTTGTGGCTGCAGAAATTTCTGCAGCCTTTGTTTTTGCGTTTTCAATTATAAGTTTAGCCTTTTCTTCGGCATCTGATATTATTTTATTTGTTATACCCTCAAGATGCGCCATCGGTATACATTCCTTCCGTTATCTATATTACCCTAACACGGGCAGACCATTTATTATGAGTATTGAGGCAAGCAATGACAATACCGCATATGTTTCAACCATTGCAGCAAAAGTGATACCCTTAGCAAGGTCTTCCGGTCTTTTGGCAATTATTTCTATCGCTGCTGCTGAAACCCTACCTTGTTTGATGGCGGAGTAATATCCCACAATCGCAACAGGTAATGAGCCGACCAAAAGCATTAAACCCTCAACAGGGGATACCGCGATTTTTCCGCTTAAAAGACCAATTTTGTTCAGTATCATAAACGCAGTCAAAAGCCCGTAAATGCCTTGCGTCCCCGGTAATGCCTGGAGCAAAATTGCCTGACCGAATCTGTCGGGTTCTTCTGCAATAAGTCCGGATGCCGCCTCACCCACAAGCCCTACTCCGCGTGAGCTGCCCATACCTGCAAGTACTACTGCTAAAGCTGCCCCTGTTATCGCCAATAAAGTTCCGTTTGTAAATAATTCTGATAATATCATTTCCTTTTAGCCTCCTGTTACTAATTTGATTTAATTTTTAAGTATTTTAATTTTGGTTTCAGCGGTGAAAAAGCTTCTCCGCCACTTTCATAGAATTTGCCGAAAAACTCGACATATTGTAAACGGGAAGAATGAACATAAGCACCAAGTACATTAATTGACATGTTGAAAAGGTGCCCCCCGATTAAAATAACAATAAGCGCTATTGCCGAAAAGAGATTCGAAAAGCCGCCCGGAAGCATACCAAGCTGATTTATAACTTGTGCTATAACACCGGTTGCTAACCCTAATGCAAGCAAACGTGAATAACTGAGCACATCACTCAAATATCCCGTTATGTTGTACAGGCTGAGCAGCCCGGATGTAAATTTCTTTATTATGTTTTTTTCGTGCCTGCCTTGTGTCAGAACAAGCCCTATAAAACCGTATATTATCATGTTTTTGCCTATATTTGCTGCGTTGCCGCCGAGGAATAATAAGCCTACCCCAATCAGCACCACATACCATAAACCTATATCAAATATCGCGGAAAGCCATTTGCCGTCTCGTATAAGCATGTAGGCATTCACTGCCATGCCGGCCAGCAGATGCACACTGCCGAAAATAAACGACCAGACCATCAGTTTTATCGGGTCTTTGTTTGGGTCAAACCAAAGCGGTGGTACTGTTATGCCAAAGACTGACGTTAATAAGTCCCCAAACCAACTGCCGAATGCCGCACCGAATATTAAGGTGGATATACCGCATAGGGCTAGCATTTTCAGCATCTTATCCATCATTGTGCCTTTTTCTGTTTTCAAATACCATATTGCGGCGGTACATAAAACCGTTAGCAACAAGCCGTATGCAGCATCACCTAACATAATGCCGAAGAAAAACCAGTAAAAAGGTGCCATTGCGGGATTGGGGTCTATTCCATTAGAGGTGGGAAGACTGTACATCTCTGTAATCATTTCAAAGGGATATACCAGAGAGTTGTTTTTTAACAGTATAGGTGTTTGTTCGTCTTTTTCCGGCTCGGTAACTGTAACAAAAACATTGAAGCTTTGTTCAATCTCTTGTTTAACCCTTTGCGCTGAATCGGTCGGTACCCAACCTCCGACTATAAATGCCTTTTGAGTTGTAAGAAAATTCATTCTTACCCGCCGCCGTTGCTGCATATTGTAAATATAGTCGTATAACCTGCATATGTCGGGTAAGTTATCATACTTTTGCCCAATTGTACTAACAAGCCGGTCAATATCAGCTTGAGTTTTTTTAAGGTTGTTTTCTGTATTTTCTATGTTCGCCGAAATCGTACCTGTTCTGCCTCCGAAATTGGCTTTTGCAAAACCGCACGATTTAAGCTGTTCTTCAATTTCATTTACCACACTGTTATGCGCTATTATATTAATATAGCTTTGGTCTTTATCACTGCCTAATACCGCTATGCTCACGACACCTGTTTGTTCAGCCTTTTGATGCAAAGTATCAATATCTGCACTTGCAGGAATTGTGCCGGTTATTATTTTGGTGGCAGATGTTTCTGTGAGTTCAACCGGTATTTCAAGACCTTCCCACACCTTTAAAAACTGCAGTTCATTTTGCAAAGCAGAGTATTCGCTTTTTTTATTGTTCAGCCTTTTATTAAGGTCGTTTGCCGCGAACACCTTTTCCCAAACACCGCTGTACGTATTATGATCTACAAACTTATCAAATGTGATATCCGTTTTGGTATGTTTTGTTTTACCGGATGGTGCGTTTTCCGATAAAAAAGTTATAGCGCTTGAAATTTTTCTAAGCTCTTCGTCTATTTCCGCAATCCGTTTTTGTGAATCGTCAAATTGCGCATCCTCAAGTGCTTTTTGGAGCTGTTCATCAGTTAACGGAATTTTGTCGAGCTGAACAATCCCTAATTTCATAAGACGGCGAACAATTGCTGAGCGTTCTTCCATGAGCCCTGTAATTGTCAGCCTGCTCATTTTTACAATCATTTGCTTTGCCCCTTTAAGTATTGAATAACAAACTCAACAGCTTCTTCCATACGGTTGCTTGACATATCTTCGAGCTGTTTGCATTGTGTGATGATTTGTTTATTAATCTCTGCTGCTTGTTGTAGTGCTTGTTCAGCAGTTGTTTGTATTATTTCTTCAGCCGTTTTGCCAAAGGAATCCTCAAAATTTGTTATGTTTTCATGCGCTTGCGCCGACGCTTCTGAAATAAGGTCTTGTGCCTGCCTCTGCGCGTCGTTAACAATGTCCTCTGCTCTTTTTTCAGCTTGTGTGATACTTGCCAACATTTCCAAGCTCAATGTTTATCGCCTCCGCAATTATTATACTAATACTATATAAAATCTTTAGGTTTTTCGCCTAAACCGAAGTGATACAAAATGCCGTCAACAATACGGCTTGAGGCTTTTCCGTCTCCGTATGGATTAACAGCCCGTGCCATTTTATCATATTCTGTTTTCATTGTCAAAAGATTCCGCGCCATAAGATATATGTTATCCTCCTCAACACCGGCAAGTTTTACTGTGCCTGCAGTAACGGCCTCCGGGCGTTCTGTTTCTTTACGAAGCACCAAAACGGGTTTGCCAAGGGATGGTGCCTCTTCTTGCAAGCCGCCCGAATCAGTCATAACAAAATAACATTTATTTATTGCGTTATGTAAATCACGCACATCAACCGGTTCGATCAGATGTACCCTTTGTATGTTACCTAAAACCTGGGAAACTGTCTGCCTGACGGCCGGGTTGGGGTGAACAGGATATACCACCTCGATATTGTCGAATTCTTCTACAAGGCGGTGTATGGCATTGCAAATATTGCGAAGCGGTTCGCCGAGGTTTTCACGACGGTGTGCCGTCATTATTATGACCTTGTTGTTTGTATAATCGGCGGCGCTTATTTGCGCACTCAGCTTATAATTATCGCTTACGGTGGTTTGCAGTGCATCAATAACAGTATTTCCCGTGATAAATATATTATCAGAATTAATGTTTTCGTTTAACAGATTATTTTTATTCGCCGTGGTCGGGGCAAAATGTAAATCGGCAAGCTGGCCTGTCAATCGTCTGTTTACCTCTTCGGGATAAGGGGAGTATTTATCAAAGGTACGCAACCCCGCTTCAACATGCCCTAACTTTATTTTGTTGTAAAAAGCGGCTAATGCGCCAACAAATGAAGTAGTTGTATCCCCATGTACCAATACGATATCCGGTTGCAGCTGCTTATATATTTTATCTAATCCTTCCAAGGCACGGACTGTAATATCCGATATAGTCTGATGTTTTTGCATAATATTAAGGTCAAAATCCGGCACTATCTGAAACATTTCAAGCACGCCATCAAGCATCTCTCTATGTTGCGCAGTTACACAAACATAATTGTCTATATACGAAGTTTTATTTAGCTGAAGCACAAGTGGCGCCATCTTAATAGCTTCTGGACGTGTACCGAACACAGATAACACTTTTATCTTATTCTGTTTCATTTAACATTTACTCCCCTTCCGAATTTTGCTGGGTTGTTATGTGTGAGGTGTCGTTGCCTTCCCCTGATAATGCCATTCCAGCCCATACAAGCAGTATAACAGAAAAAATAAGGATAATCGACCTTGATGCGCCGCTCATTAAAAGCACAACGGCGCTGAGTGATAGCAACGCGCTTGCAATACAAAGAATTTTTACCGCTTGACGCTGGTCAAAGCCCATATCTAAAAGACGGTGATGTAAATGCCCCCGGTCTGCCTCCATAGGTGATTTTTTGTTATAAATTCTGCGGACTATGGCAAATAGCGTATCAAATATCGGAAGCCCCAATATTAGCAGCGGAATTGCAAAAGAGATTACCGCATAGCTTTTAAAAAGCCCCATAATACTGATACACGCAAGGAAAAAGCCCAAAAAGTTTGAGCCGGTATCTCCCATAAAGATTTTTGCGGGGTATATATTGTACGGTAAAAAGCCAAATGCCGCCCCGGCTGCTGCTGCGGTTAGTATCGCTATATTTGTTTCTTGCGTTATAAGCGATATTGCAAAAAGAGAAATGCAGGAAATGGAAGAAACCCCTACCGCAAGCCCATCCAAGCCGTCTATTAAATTAACGGCATTTGTAACGCCTACTATCCATATGACGGTGATTGGCACTGCCCACATTCCCAATTCAATATAATTCTCAGCGCCAAATATGTTCGGGTTTGTAAAGTATGTTATTTTAATGCCGTGCAGCACGGCAATGCATGCCGCCACTATTTGCACAAAAAGTTTTACAGGTGCCTTTAGCTTAAAGACATCATCTATAATACCCAAGCCTACAATGATAACGCTACCGATTAATAGTCCCCTAATAGATTTATCTATATTGGAAAAGCAAAGAATTGCCACAATAAAGCCGTAGAAAATCGCCAAACCGCCAAGACGTGCAATTGGTAATTTATGAACCCTCCTTTTGCCATCAGGAATATCCATTGCACCTATTTTTACTGCTAATTTTTTTATTATAGGTGTAGAGGCAAATGAGACCAAAAATGCGACCATTAATGTAAAAAACAGTCTTAGTACATTACTTTCCAAACCCAAGCCCTCCTTTTATCTTGCCGGAATAAAGCCGATTTTTTTGTAAACTTTTTTAAGAGTTCGCTCTGCAAGGTGTGAAGCTTTTTCTGCGCCTTGTTTGTACACCTCTTCAACATAGTCAATATTTTCGGACAATTCACGGTATTTTGCCCAGACAGGGCGTAGACATTCCACAACCGCTTCACCCACAGCGGTTTTAAATTCGCCATAGCCTTTGCCCTCAAATTTTTGTTCTGTTTGTTTTATAGTTTCATCAGTTACCGCCGAGTATATGTTTAGAAGGTTGTTAATTCCGTCTTTGCCCTCACGAAATACGATTTCATTTTCACTGTCTGTTACAGCACGTTTAAACTTTCGCATAACGGTATCCGCATCGTCAAGCAGTGCAATATATCCGTTGACGTTTTCATCTGATTTGCTCATTTTTTTTGTGGGGTCGCTAAGGCTCATAATCCTTGCGCCAACCTTGCCGATATATGGTGCAGGTATTTTGAATACATTTCCGTAGATACTGTTAAACCGTTGTGCAATGTCGCGAGTTATCTCTAAATGCTGTTTTTGGTCGCCGCCTACCGGTACTAAATCGGTATTGTACAGCAAAATATCAGATGCCATAAGAATAGGGTAAGTGAACAGACCGGAATTAATATTTTCATGTTGATTTCCGCTCTTTTCTTTAAACTGTGTCATCCTTGACAGCTCACCCATGTAAGAGTAACAGCCTAATACCCATGCGAGCTCAGCGTGGGCCGATACATGGCTTTGAATAAAAATTGTGTTCTCATCGCCGTCTATACCGCTTGCCATATACAGCTTAAGTATTTCAAGGGTGCGTTGCCTGAGTGCTGCGGGATTTTGACGTACAGTAATTGAATGCATGTCCACAACACAAAAAATACAATTATAGTCGTGTTGAAGTTTTGCCCAGTTTCGCAAAGCCCCAAGATAATTGCCCAATGTTAAAAATCCGCTTGACTGTATCCCGCTAAAGATGTTTTGTTTATCGTTCATATTCCTTAATCACCTCTCGGATTTGTTGTATTCCGGTTTGTATGTCTTGGTTGGAAGCCATTGAAAAATTAAGCCGGAATGCGCTTGTTGGTTTTGAGGTATCCGGCATCGCCGAGGCACCCGAGACTATTGCTACATTTTTTTCGAGGCATTTTGCCGCAAATTCTTTGCTGTCAATATTGCCGCCTAATTCGCACCATAAGAATAAACCGCCTTGAGGGTTTGTTTTTGTAACGGATTTAGGGAAAAAAGAGTCTATGCATTCTTGCATAAGTGCACATTTTTCACCGTTTAGTGTTGCGCTTTTTTTAATTTGCGCATCAAAATCATATTTGTTAAGATATTCACTTATTATCATTTGTGACAGCACTGTTGTGTGCACGTCAGAAACTTGCTTACACACTACTACTTTTTCGATTAGTTGGCTATTTGCATATAAAAAACCAACCCTTAAACCCGGGGAAATTGTTTTTGAATACGAGCCGGCATATATAACTATACCGTCTTTATCCATGCTCTTTATTGTTGCAACAC
>JAAZFB010000092.1 GCA_012511915.1 Clostridiaceae bacterium | reverse complement strand
GTATAAAACGGCGTATTAATACTACTAACCTAAAATCAAAAGGAAAACAATACCAAAGATTTAGCCAGTATTATGCTAAGCCACTGTAACTAAATTACTTATACAATTATATACTATAATTTAAAAAAATCAAATACTTTTTTCTAATTAATTATTCTAAACAACGTTAGGTTAGTTGTTGAAACATTGAATAAAAAATGTTATAGTGTATATCAAAAGGGTAAGGAGACTATTGTGACATGAAATCCATGAGATACTACTTAAAACCACATTTTATGAAAATTAGTATACAGTTTTCAATTAAATTTTTCGGAACCATTACAGATTTACTGTTACCATGGTTGCTTTCTTATATAATTGATGACATAGCTCCTACAAACAATATAAATAATGTATATTTTTTCGGCGGCATTATGATTGCTTGCGCCGCTGTTGCGTTGATTTGCAATGTAACCGCAAACCGAATGGCAGTGTCAATCTCTTGTACAATAATTGAAAAGATTCGCCACGAATTATTTGAAAAGGTATGCTATTTGTCAAACAGTCAAACAGATGACATAACAACTCCGTCGTTAGTTTCGCGGCTTACCTCCGATACATATAATATGCATCGAATGCTAGACAGAATACAGAGGATAGGAGTTAGGGCACCAATCTTATTACTTGGTGGCATAGCAGTTACCCTTACATTAGAGCCTGTGCTTACATTGGTGTTGCTCGGCGCTATGCCACTGCTTACTATTATTGTTGTATTTATTTCCCGCAAAGGCACACTGCTTTACACCAAAACACAACAGTCTGTAGACCTTCTTGTGCGTAAAATTCAAGAAAATTTCACAGGTGTACGGGTAATAAAAGCTTTGTCTAAAACCGAATATGAAAAAGAAAGATTTGAACAAATAAACAGTGAACTTGCAAAGAATGAACAATATGCAGGTGTAATAATGGCAACAACAAATCCCGTTATGAATTTATTGTTAAACACCGGTTTGGTTTTGGTTGTAATAATAGGAGCTTATAGGGTAAACTCAGGTGTAACTCAACCGGGTAAGATTATTGCATTTTTGAGTTATTTCACCATTATACTAAACGCACTCTTAATGGTTACACGCCTCTTTGTTATGTATTCAAAGGGCGCGGCAAGTTCCAAAAGGGTTATGAAAGTTCTCAATGCACCCAAACAGATGAGAGTTGAACACGTAGAACCTAAACGCACCGATACCCATATTGAATTTAGAAATGTAGATTATTCATACAATAATGTAAAAAACAATTTAACGGACATCAGTTTTTCTTTAAAACACGGCGAAACATTGGGAATTATCGGGCCAACCGGTAGCGGCAAATCAACGATAATTAATTTATTGTTACGTTTTTATGATGTCAATTCCGGGCAAATATTAATATCCGGCAAAGATGTTAAGAGTATTCCGTTTGAACAGTTATATAATAAATTCGGTGTTGCGTTCCAAAATGATTTTTTAATGGCGGATACAATATTTGAAAATATAGATTTTGGTCGTTCCCTCGACAGTAACGCAATTGAACATGCGGCAAAAATAGCACAGGTGGATTTTATTAAAAGTGATAAAGATTTCACTAAAAGGCTTGTTCCACGTGGCGAAAATTTAAGTGGCGGTCAAAAACAACGCTTGCTTATAGCACGTGCATTAGCAGCAAAACCTGAAATTTTGATATTGGATGATAGCTCAAGCGCACTTGATTATTTAACAGATTCTGCTTTGCGAAATGCGCTAAACCGTGATTTTGGGGACACTACCAAAATTATAGTGGCACAAAGGGTAAGCTCTGTAATAAATGCAGAAAAAATTATTTTACTCGACAACGGCAAAATCGTCGGTGCAGGCACTCATGAGCAGCTTCTTTCGGAAAATACACAATATCACAACATATATCAAACGCAAATGGGTGATTGGGGATAGTCTAATCTGTGTAGACTACAACCATAATATAGAGGAATGGAGAGAATATAATAATGCCAGGACATGCCCATTCAATTAATACAAGTGTAAATAATACTGATGACCGGAGTAACAAGCCAAAGATGAAAAAAACATACATTTTTAGACGTCTTTGGAAGTATTTGTATCGGTTTAAATGGTTGCTTTTGACTGTATTTGTGTTAACAATTGCAAGTAATGTATTTGCACTTTTCGGCCCGCTATTATCGGGTTATGCCATTGACTCAATTGGAGTCAAACAGGGCTCGGTCAACTTTGAAAGAATGTTTTACTATGCTTTTTTAATGCTGGCTTTTTATGTTTTGTCCTCATTTTTTGGTTGGATAATCTCTGTTTTAATGATTAAATTAAGCCGAAATGTTACATATCAGATGCGAAAGGATGCTTTTGACAATCTTGTGTCGCTACCGATTAGTTTTTTTGATGCTCACCAGGCGGGTGAAATTATCAGCATAATTTCATACGATTTAGACACCGTCAATACATCCTTGGCAAGCGACTTTGTACAAATAGGCACAAGCATTATAACGGTTGTTGGCTCATTTATAATGATGCTTACGATTTCCCCTAAATTGGTTTTGGTGTTTTTAATCACCATCCCCATTTCAATACTTTCGGCAAAGTGGAGGGCAAAAAAGGTTAGGGCGCTATACCGCAAACGCTCGATAAAATTAGGCGAATTAAACGGATATATAGAAGAAATCATAACAGGATTAAAAACAATTAAGGCATACCATCAAGAGAAAACAATGATTGGACGGTTTGATAAAAAAAACAATGAGGCTGTCGGCGCATACTATAACGCAGATTATTATGGTAGCATGATGGGACCGCTGATGGGGTTTATTAATAACCTATCCCTTGCGCTAGTAAGTGTTTTTGGATCCGTTTTGTATATGTTCGGCAGTCTATCGCTTGGTAACATTTCTTCTTTTGTGTTGTACTCCCGCAAGTTTTCAGGGCCTATAAACGAATTTGCCAATATTATAAATGAACTGCAATCGGCATTTGCAGCGGCGGAACGTGTATTTGCACTCATTGATCAACCCAGTGAGCCGGCTGATTCGGAAAATTCGCGAGAACTTCAACAGGTGATCGGTGATGTATCCGTGAACAATGTCTCTTTTGGGTATGAGCCGGGAAAACAAGTGATAAAAAAGTTTAATTTAAATGTTAAGCCCAGTCAAGTTATTGCTATTGTCGGACCTACCGGTGCAGGTAAGACGACAATTATTAATCTGCTTATGCGCTTTTACGATATAAAGCGTGGTACAATTTATGTTGATGGGCATAATATTAAACACATAACGCGGAAAAGCTTAAGGTTTTCATATACAATGGTGTTACAGGATACATGGCTTTTTCATGGTACAATATTTGAAAATATTGCTTACGGTAAAGAAAATGTTACCTTTGACGAAGTTGTTAAAGTTGCACGGGCAGCCAAGATACACGACTTTATTATGTCATTACCAAATGGATATGATACGGTACTAAGCGACAACGCAGTAAACATTTCAAAAGGACAAAAGCAACTTATAACAATTGCACGTGCGATGTTGCTTGACTCGCCAATGCTTATTTTAGACGAGGCTACCTCCAGCGTTGACACCCAAACCGAACAGCAAATCCAAAGTGCTATGCTGCAGCTTATGAAAAATCGTACAACTTTTGTTATTGCCCATCGTTTGTCAACTATACAAAATGCGGATTTAATTTTAGTTGTTAATAATGGTAGCATAGCAGAACAAGGTACACACCGCGAACTTATGAAGGAAAAAGGGTTGTATTTTAAAATGTATCACTCACAGCAGTTGTAACAGAATTTGTAATTAGAATTGACATATTATAATTTACTGATATAATGTTTCCTATGGATAGTTTTATAAGCAATATAAAAACAAAATATAATGGGTACGAGTGGGTTCCAAAAAGCACCGGAACAAGTTCGGTTACATATTTGATTAAAAGAGAAAAAGAACGCAAGTATGTCAAAATATCAAAAGCTGAGTTGATTACCTATCAGGTGGAGATGCTGAATTATTTAAAGGGCAAGTTACCCGTACCGGAGGTAATCGAGCATATTGTTCACAACGGTGTTGGCGGTATTGTTATGTCTGAGATAGTCGGCACCAACTTCAGGGATTACTTATCATGTATAACGCCGAATAGGGCGGTAGAGATATATGCCGATGCTTATAATAAATTAAAATCATGTGATATTACACATGGTGATTTTTGTCCGCTCAACATAATTATAGGAGATAACGAAAGAATCGCCGGGTTTGTTGATTTTGAAAAAAGTTTTAAGGGCAAATCACAAAAGGATTTACATGAGGCAGTTTTTATAATAACAAAACATTACGGGGAAAATTATTTACGAAAATTCTTTAAAATAGTGGGAGAGGGATTAGTGTGAGTTTACCGATCAAGTCGACTAAAAGAATTATCTTTACAGGGCTTTTGATTGCGATAGGAATATTGTTTTCAACGGTTTTACATATAATACCGACGAATTTGCCGGGGTCGATGTTTTCACCTTTGCATTTACCGGTGTTTATATGCGCAATTATATGCGGCAGAAGATACGGGATTGTGTGCGGACTATTGATGCCGTATATCTCTTTTTTGACCATGGGTATGCCCCCAATTTATCCGGTGGCGATTGCCATGAGCATCGAGCTTATAGTATATGCGGCTGTTTGTGCAACGGTGTTTAATTTTAATTGGTTTAAAGATAATATAATGATACGGGCATTTTTCTCTATACTAATTGCCCAATTAATTGGCAGATTTGCCGGTGGTATTTCAACTGCATTGCTGCTTGGCTATGGCGGCAAGGAATATTTATTCAGTACTTTTGTCGTCTCATATTTTATAAACACTTGGATTGCTATCGTTATTCAGCTTGTTATAATACCACCTATTGTCAAAAAGACAAACGAATATTTGCTTTTTAGAGAAAAAACAACTTATACTAATTCTCAATGAAAATAGTATTATTTTTGAGAGTGTAATAGGATTAGTGTGAGGTGTAGTATTAAGAGCTTTTCGCTGTCTCCCTTGGCGTTTTTCCCGTTATTTTTTTATACGCCTTATAAAAGTTAGAATAGTCATGAAACCCGCTTGCAAAGCATGCCTCTGTTGGCAAACTGCCTTCTAAAATCAAGCGGTCTGTTAACATTATTCGCTTATATATGATATATTTATTTAACGAAAAACCGGTTGCTTTTTTAAAGATATGACAAAGGTGATATTTAGTAATAAAAAACTTTTCGGATATAATTGTTAACGACAGCTGTTCGCTTAAATTAGCGTTTATGTACTCTAAAATATCGGTAATTTTATTGTTGTCGGCGGGGGCAGCAGGTAGATGATCAAATTCTACAACATTGTTAATTGTGTAGAGGATTTGTACGATAATACATTTTGCGACCAATTCATTTTCCATTCCGCCGTTTGAACAGTGGAAAGCCACCTTTTCGAGCAAATCTTTTAAACCGCTTTGTTCAACTATCTTAGCGTTAATTTTGTTGCCTTGTCCAAGTTTTCGAAACTTAAAGGCACGGAAACAGTCTATGCCGTGCGCAATAAACGGAAAGGTAAAGTTTCTGTCAATTTTCAGCACCATGCGTTCATAAACCTCGTTTTCTGATATAACAAGGTTGTGTATTTCACTCGGCGCCATTATTAACACAGCGCCGGGTTCTAACTGATATTTTGTTCCCTCTATGTTATATTCCCCGACACCTCTAATAAACAAATAGATTTCATATGCCTTTTCGTAATGCAGACTAAAATCTCTTTGATGTGGTGTTTTGTCAATCGTATGGTGAAAGTTAAATGAATTATCTTCGGCAGCGTACTTAAAACTCATAAAATACCATACCCCCAAGCATTAATACTAAATTCAATCATCTTATTGGATTGAATTTAGTATTAAATAATAATACCACAACTTTTACCATGTTTCAAGCAAAATAAGCAAAGAATGTTGAAAATGTTAATGGTATATTGTTTTATGGAGGTTTATGGAACTATATGCAGTATAAATAAAGGGGGTACATTTAATTTGAATTATAAATTAATTGCAACAGATGTTGACGGTACATTATTAAATAGCAATTCCGTTTTGACACAAGCTACAATTCAGGGAATGAAAGATGTTGTCGATAAAGGTGTTCTGTTTACCATTTCAACAGGAAGACCTGCGGCTGGGGTCGCAAAGTTTGCTGATATTTTAGATAAGGATATGCCTTTTATCATTTTTAACGGGGCAGTCGTTGTTATGAGTAAATCCGGACATGTTTTGTATCGTTGCGGGCTTGATATGCACCTTGTCAAAAAAATTATTGATTTTGGCAAGGCCCTTAACACAACCATGGTAATATGGAGTGAAAGTAATCTTTATGCCTTCGAGTTAAATGAGCGGGTTTTAAAGTACAAAAGCATTTCGGGTGTAGACCCTATTCTTATAAAAGACATTGACGAATTAAAAGATGAAACTATTATTAAAATACTATGGAATGACGAGACAGAAAAAATCTCTGAATTTCAAGTTGATATGCAAAAAAAGATGGGAAAAGAAGTTAACTGCCATACATCACGACCGTATTATCTTGAATTTGTGAGTTTGGGTGCCTCAAAGGCAATAGCTTTACAAAAAATCGAAGAAAAGTTTGGCATAAAGCCGGATGAAACGATTGCCATCGGTGATGGTTACAATGACATTTCAATGTTACAATATGCCGGGTTGGGGGTGGCAATGGGCAATGCACCTTCGGAAATAAAAGAAATTGCCGATATAACAGCTCCGACAAATGACAACGATGGCGTATTGTATATAATTAAAAAATATATATTAAACGATGGGGTGGTTTAAATG